>JBBPIG010000048.1 GCA_038040445.1 Acidobacteriota bacterium
ACGCGGGCCTATCAGAAAGCATCGCCAACGTTGGAACAGATGTGCACAATCAGCGGGCGCCAATCTCGATTGAACAAACGCATCGCCAGCATTAGTATTCCCGCGCCTCGTCAATCGAGGCGAGCGAGACTCACGAAATGGCTCAACCGACACAGGAAGGTCTGATCCGAGGGATCCGCCGCTGGGATCTCGTTGCCGTTGCCATCAACGCAATCATCGGAGCTGGTATCTTCGGATTGCCGTCAAGGGCCTACGCTCTGGTTGGTCCGTACAGCCTGATCGCGTTCATAGTTTGCGCGATCGTTGTAGCTCTGATCATTCTCTGCTTCGCTGAAGTGGGCAGCCGATTCAGCGAGACCGGCGGACCGTACCTGTATGCGCGCGAGGCATTCGGCTCTGCGGTCGGATTTGAAGTTGGCTGGCTGATGTGGCTCGCACGGTTAACCGCCTTCGCGGCGAACTGCAACCTGCTCGTCGACTACCTCGGCTTCTTCTGGGGTCCGGCGACGACTCATTACTGGCGCGAGGCAATCATCGTCGTTGTAGTTTCCGCGATCGCCGCCGTAAACGTCGTCGGCGTGCGCGACGCTGCGCGCGTTACGAACGTTTTCACTATAGGCAAGCTGATACCGATAATTCTCTTCATCGGGGTGGGTTTGTTTTTCCTCAACTCGCAGAACTACTCATTCGCCGAGCGTCCGGCTTACGGCGCTTTCTCGTCGTCTGTGTTGATGCTGGTCTATGCCTTTTCCGGTTTCGAGATGGCGGCGATCCCTGCAGGTGAGGTTCGCGATCCGCAGCGTAACCTTCCGATGGCGCTGCTGACAGCGATCGGCGTAGTGGCTCTGCTGTACATTTCGATTCAGGTCATCTGTATCGGAACACTTCCAGGCCTGGCAACTTCTCAAAGGCCGTTAGCCGATGCGAGCGGCGTCTTTCTGGGGAGGGCGGGCGGCGCAATCATCTCGGCCGGAGTCGTGGTTTCGATCGTCGGCAACCTGAACGTCATCATTCTCGCCGGCTCACGACTGCCTTTCGCGATGTCAGAACGCGGCGAGCTTCCGAGGATTATCGGCGCAACGCATAAGAGATTTCGCACGCCGCACATTTCGATCCTGATTACGTCCTTCGTCGTGCTCGGCCTAACGCTGGCGAGCACGTTCGCACGGCAGGTCAATCTGAGTGTGATAGCGCGGCTGTTGTCCTACGGCGTGACCTGCGCTGCGCTGATTGTCTTTCGGCGCAAAAAGGGCGCTGCACCAGCAATGTTCAAAGCACCTGCCGGCGTGGCCGTTGCCATAGCGGCCCTTCTGCTCGCGGCGTGGCTACTGTCAAACAGTAGCTTGCTCGATGCGCGCGATTCGGCAATTGCCGCAGGAGTTGGCCTGGTGATCTATTTTGGTTATCGATTCGCGGGCGACAAGCAGGGTAAGAGCGAAACCAGTGTACGTGCTGATGAGAATCTGCAAGCGTGAAGCCTTAGATGGTGAACTGGACCCTCACAACTCGACCTTGCGCAGCCGCAACGCGTTGCCTATCACCGACACGGAACTGAAACTCATCGCGGCGCTTGCGATCATTGGGCTGAGTAGCAAACCAAACACTGGATAGAGAACGCCCGCTGCGATCGGGATTCCGAGCCCGTTATAGATAAAAGCGAAAAAGAGATTCTGCCTGATGTTGCGCATTGTGGCTCGGCTCAGCTTGCGAGCGCGCGCGATGCCACGCAGGTCGCCCTTCAACAGGGTGACGCCGGCGCTCTCGATAGCTACGTCCGTGCCCGTCCCCATTGCAATTCCAACCTGCGCCTGCGCCAAGGCCGGAGCATCGTTCACACCATCGCCGGCCATCGCCACCAATCGGCCCTGAGCCTGTAGACGCTTTACTACCTCGCCCTTCTGCTCGGGAAGAACGTCGGCCTCGACCTCGTCTATGCCTAACTTTCGAGCCACCGCCTCGGCAGTAGTCCGATTGTCGCCGGTGAGCATGACGATGTGTATTCCATCCTCGTGCAGCGCTCGGATTGCCTCAGCCGTAGACTCTTTGATCGGATCAGCCACGCCGAGTAAACCCCCGAGCCGGCCATTAACGCCGACAAACATTACCGTCTCGCCCTCTTTGCGCAGAGCCTCTGCTCGCTCGATAACACTGCTCGCGTCGATGTTCAATTGCTCGAGCAGCTTGCTGTTGCCAAGAGCAACAACGTGCCCATCGATCTTTCCAATAACGCCTTTTCCGGTGATGGATTGAAACTCTTCGGCTTCAGAGAAGCTCAAGTTTCTCTGCTGCGCGCCGGCTACGATTGCCGCGGCCAGAGGATGTTCGCTTCCCCGCTCGATGCTAGCTGCCAGTCGCAGTAGCTCTGACTCACTCGTGCCATTCAATGGGAGTACTGAGGTAAGGCGCGGCTTGCCTTCGGTGAGCGTGCCGGTCTTATCCACAATAAGCGTATCAATCTTCTCCAGGATCTCGAGGGCTTCAGCATTCTTGATGAGCACGCCTGCCGAGGCGCCGCGGCCTGTTCCCACCATGATCGACATCGGCGTCGCAAGCCCCAGTGCGCAGGGGCAGGCGATGATCAGCACAGCTACCGCGTTGACGATCCCATGGGCCAGACGCGGCTCAGGCCCTGCAAGACCCCACACGGCAAACGTGATGATGGCGGCCACAATGACGATAGGAACAAAGTAAGAGGAGACAACATCCGCGAGGCGCTGAATGGGAGCGCGGCTGCGCTGAGCTTCGCTTACCATCCGCACGATCTGCGCAAGAAGCGTCTCGCTGCCGACTCGCTCCGCGCGCATTGTGAAGCCGCCCGTGCCGTTGACGGTACCACCCGTGACCTTATCGCCTTTGCTCTTCTCTACGGGAATGGGCTCGCCGGTCACCATAGACTCATCGACAGAACTCGTGCCTTCGAGGACCATTCCATCTACGGGGACCTTTTCTCCCGGGCGAACTCGGAGCCTGTCTCCAGGCTTTATGAGATCCAGAGATGTCTCTTCTTCTGTGCCATCATCGCGCATGACTCGGGCCGTTTTTGGAGCCAGTCCGAGCAATGCTTTGATTGCGCTGCTTGTCTGACTACGCGCGCGCAGTTCGAGAACCTGGCCTAACAAGACCAATACTACGATTACCGCAGAGACCTCAAAATAGACGCCTACTTCATCGCCGTGACTGCGGAAGGAGCCAGGGAAGATGGTTGGAAAGAAAGTGGCGATGACGCTGTACCAGTAGGCCACTCCCGTGCCGATGGCGATGAGAGTAAACATGTTGAGACTGCGATTGACGATGGAAGCCCAACCCCGCTGGAAGAAGGGCCAGCCTCCCCAAAGAACTACAGGGGTGGCGAAAGCCAACTGAATATACTTGAGCAATCGCATCGATACAGCGTGCTGCACAGGCTGGCCTGGAATGAGCTCCGACATCGCGAGCAGGAGCAGTGGGATTGTCAGAAGCAAGCTGATTTTGAACCGGCGAGTCATGTCCTCCAGCTCTTCGTTGTGCTCTTCCCCGCCGGTGACCGTTCTTGGTTCCAGAGCCATTCCGCAGATCGGACAAAGGCCGGGGCGGTCTCGCACGATCTCCGGGTGCATCGGGCAGGTGTATTCTGTTTTCGTAGCCGGCAGGTTAATGGCCAGCGCTTCAAGCGCCATGCCGCACTTCGGGCACGAGCCTGCGCGGTTCTGGCGAACCCCCGGGTGCATCGGGCAGGTGTATTCCGTTTTCGCCGCCGGCGGTGTGATGACCAGCGCTTCAAGCGCCATGCCGCACTTCGGGCATGAGCCTGGCCGCTTCTGGCGAACGTCGGGATGCATTGGGCAGGTGTATTCGTTGCTGTTGTCTGCGATCCGCATCGGTCCGCTGCGCTCTCCCTTGTCCTTGTTATCGCTCGGTGTGACGAAGCCATTCGTGCGGGTCACAGGTTGTCAATGACTCGACGCAGCTTTTCGTTCACCTGGTTAGCCGTTGACTCCAGCTTGGGATTACCGACGACTGACAGCATTCTGGCTGCATCCACGGCGGAGACAACCGACCGCCCGTCTTGCTCGTAGACAATCACGTTGCAGGGCAACAGCAGGCCGATGTTGATCTCCTCCTGCAAGGTCTGGTACGCAAGCGCCGGGTTGCACGCGCCGAGGATCACATAATTCCGGAAGTCGACGCCGAGCTTCTCTTTCAGCTTCTCCTTGATGTCAATCTCGCAGAGCACACCGAAGCCTTCAGCTTTGAGAGCTTCACGTGCGCGCCCCACGGCTTCGCTATAAGAAACGTCAAGCGTCCGGCTGTAGCCGTATTTTGAAAGTTGCGGTTCCTGTGCACTCATCTTCATCTCCTTTTCCAATGTAACCAAATTGCGAGAGGGCACGGCTGCTACAACCATGCCCTCTTGTGAGCATTCGTTATCGCTCGCTGTTTAAGTCGCGCGAACCTGTTGCGTCTCCCACTGCTGCTGTGCGGCTATCGTCCTTTACTGCACCCGGTCGAGACTCGACGCGGCACGAGTTAGCCATTCAAGTCGGGACGCCGAAGCGCGGCAGCACCCAGCGCATCAGCACGATCCAAGCCGCAATAAGTAGTACCGGCAATAACCATTCAGCCATCTTTTTCATACCTCCCTACGAACACCTACTTCATCTTCATCTTCTTGTCATCGTGCATCTTCGACATTTCATCGAGATGCTTGAGAACGTTAGCGCTGTCCGCTGTGACTTGCTTGGAGTCGGGTTGATCAGCCCGGACATCCTTCTCAAGCGCGCTGACCGCATCCTTGAGCATCGAGCGATGCATTTCCATGTCCTTCATCATCGCCGCCATATGCGAGCGCATCTCCTCGCTCATCATTTTCATATGCTCCCCATGATGCTCCTCCATCTGGTCGAGGCTCCGTTTCATCTCAGCAACCGCGGCGCGGGCAAACTTAGCATTAAGCGGGCTGCTGCCTTCCGCCTGGTGGTGCAGGGTTTTTGCGAACGTACCGAGGTTCTGCATATAAGCCATTGCTAAGGCATGGTGCGGCTCGTTCATCATGCTGGACATATCCATCTTGGACATGTCGTGTTGCATAGGCTTCTGTGCGCCATGCTGATGTTCTGTTTGTGCCAGCGCGCCCACTGCGCTGAACAGCATCAGCGCGATGACCGCAAGAATCGTTGTGTAAGCTTTTGTCTTCATGATTGCTCTCTCCTTAGGTTCTCTACCGTTGTTAATTGAAAGCGTGGCGGTGAGACTGAACTCAGGCGCTCGCATGGCCGGGCCCGCCGTGCAGGTCCAGACGGACTAGTCAAATCTGTTCACGCGGCTTGGGCACCTGCAGTCCCTAGCTTCCATCCTTGCTCTCGCTCATGCCCAGCAGGTGATCGTCGGAGCATAGTTCCACCAATCTTCGGGATGTTCATGATTGGCCATCCCGAGATAAACTGCTGTCCATTATTGGACAACTTAGAAAACTCATCTTCCGGGGACAAGCCTTCCCTTTGCCGTCCGTACTCGCGAAGGAGTTCCCGGATCAGTCCACGCAAAAATGATTTCATCTCCGGCGCGTGCCATTTGAGGAAAGCCGCTTGCTCGAGCAGCGCTCGACTCGGCTACTGTTGTTGACTGACCGCGCGAGCCATCTGGTCTGAGTAGACGGACTTTAACTTCTCCGCCTTTTGCCGTGCGCTCCAACCAACTGACAAGCGCCGATCCGTTGGCCAGCATCAATACATCGACACGGCCAACCGGAGTTCCTTCATCCACTATTATTGGCTGGCCGAATGTCGCGCCTGCATCGCTAGAAAAGATTACCTTCACTCTCGGAACGTCCTTCGCCGCAGTGAACCACGCGACTGCTACTCGCCGCCCGTCAGCGGAAACCGATGGGCCATTGACCGGACAACCGTGAATCTCCCAGTCGTCAACATTCAGTGTTCGGGGCTGTGTCCATCGCCCTTTGTAGAAGCGAACGATCGAGATGTCGCGTATCTCTTTTTCAGAGCGATCCCGGTACACCACGATTGCTCCGTCCGTCGTAAGCGCAGCCGACGTTTGGCAACAATCGCAGACGCGCGAGTCCAGCAGCACATCTTCAGAAAGCCCGCGTTTGGCGTCGATGGTTGTGTACCTCAGAGTCATTTCATTCGCAGATGATCCGTGACCGTCTTGCGAGTTCTCTTTGAAGTTACGGCCGTCGAGCCACACTGCTGCCACGCGCCCGCTAGTCCAGGGCAGCATAGAGACAAAGCCGTGCTCGGTCATTGTGCCATCGCGATGCGGGAGTATTGGCTTGCTCCATGTCTTGCCGCCATCGGTCGAACGAGAGATGTTGATATCGTATGCGTGACTATCGGGACCGCCCTTCACCAACCAATGCGCAACAAGCGTTCCGTTTGGCAGCGCAACCAGGGACGGGAAATCGGCCCAGTTGACGAACCAATTCGCGCCCTCGGCAATCGTGCGAGGCTCGGACCAATTGCCTCCATTGCGGATTGCAAATCGCAGCCTGCTGCCTTTATCGCCCGCCGGTTCGATCCAGGTTAAGAAGACTCGTCCATCAGGCGCCGAGTACAGGTTTGGCTCACCACTGCCGGGCGCGGCAGGTGAATCAAGCGGCCGGACTATCACATTTTGTTTTGCCGGCTCCTGCCCGGCGGCGATGACGATGAACAGTAGAACAAAGAGTAATCCGTGAATGCTTCGGAAAAGATGTGACATTCGATTCCTCCTACTCGCTCGTGTCCTAAACACCGCAATCATACACTTCTCGATTCGTGAATATCGGTTAGTGCTTCATCTTCCCGGGCCGGATGCGCAAGAAAAAATGAAAGCTCGTCGGGCTTGAACCGTAGATTGGCTTTAAGCCATCCGGCACGTGGTAGAAAGTCACGTCTGCGCCGATGCCGACTCGCAGCTTGGAATCGGCTACGATGTCGCGCACTCCGCCAAACGTGAACGCGCCTACACGGAAGAACTGCTCGAAACGGTCGCCGAGCTCGAAGCCATTGCCTATCGGGTGAAACTCATCAAGGCCGCGGCGGCCGAATATGTTCTCCTCGAGCAGCCCTTGTTTATCTACAAGCTCCAACCGAGTGTAAAGGTAATTCCTATCGAGGAAGTTCGCTGTCGATTCAAATAAGTAAGCGTTCGAGTTACCGTGTAGCTCGTGATTGCGGCCCCAGATCAGACTCGAAGCCCAGTTGCCGTCCTCCCACGAGCTATTGTGAGAAACCGAGGCCGTCAGCCGCTGGAGGTTGCCAGGTTCGAGCGCTTCTGGATTAACCAGGTGCCCATACGACAACTGCATCGACCAATCCGGCGTTGGTGTGAACCAGACTCGCCCGCTCCAGGAATCGAGTTTACCCTTTTGGATGTCCTTGCGGTTCTCGTCCGGCTCCGCGCCATGAAACAGCGAACTTTCTACACGGAAGCGCCACGCTGTCACTCCGGCTGTGATCACACCGTGGCTGATATGCGTGGAGTCTTGCCAATGATGTCCAAGCGGCGCCGCCGGATTCTCTGCCGCGGACATTCGGTGCATGAATGCCGTCGGCCCAAGTGCTGGCTCGGCAACAGGGCCGCCGTAGAAATTGAGAGCGACATGCTCCGACAATCGAATGTTGTAGGCGGCTGCGAGTTCCATAAACAGGTCGTGTGGGTGTTGGGCATCGATAATCGGACGGCCCGCGAAAGTTTCTCCTGTTTGGAAAAGCTCCGGAAAACCACGCCTGGGTGTAGTCCACGGTTCGGCTGAGAACATTCCTCGAAGCATCAAACGGCCCGGTCCGACGTCTCGCTCTGCCATGAGCATAAACCAGTTTTGCGACTCAGCTTTGTTTATTCCGCGAGGCCCGCCTTGATGGTTGAGTCCAGCCTTGAGGTCGGCGTGCGCCATTATCATCCAGTCGTCTTTCATCCAATGCCACATATATCCTGGCGCGCTCGCGGGCATAAGGCTTGTCCCCGAACCGACAGCCGACATCGAACGAAAGGGCCCCCCTGTGATGGTGCTCATCATTCCGCTCATGTCGTGCCCGGCATGTTCTGCGCCCATTTTAGACATATCGTGGCCCGGCATTTCCTTCTTCATCTGGTCAGCCTGCTGAGTAGAAGGCTGAGTTTCGTGATGATGTTCCTGCGGTGGTTGTGTCTTGGCGGGTTGTTGTGCAGGTTGCTTACCATGCTCGTGAGCAGGCTCAGGCTGCGCTGGCTTCTGCCCTTGCTGCGTCTGAGCCGCCTCGTGCTGATGCTGATGCTCAGTAGAGGGCTGCTGTTGCGGTTTAGCTTCCGGATGCTCGTGCTGTTCTCCTTTCCCAGCGCCGTGCTTGTGGCGAGCGCTCGCTGGCACGGCGGATTCGAGCTTCTTTCTACCTTCGGGGGTGAGCGTGGGCAGCTTCCTGAGAAACAAGATCGTGTGCCAAATCTCCGCCGGCTTATGAGTCTTGCCAAAGGCCGGCATGGCTGTACCTGGAACGCCGCTCGAAATCTGACGGAATAACTCTGCATCCGACTTAGTCTGTACTTTATCGGAAGTCAGGTCCGCCGCGCTTACAGCTCTCCCCTTCTCAATATCAGCTTTGCCGGTCGAGCCGTGACAGCTTGCACAGTGCGCGTCAAAGTGGTCGAGGCCCAATGCGATGTTCTTCTCAGTCGGTTGAAGCGGGTTCTTAGTCTGAGGCCTTTGTGGAAGCGAGACGGCATACGTTATCCGCTGGGATACAAGGTACCCGAGCGCCAGTGTGCAAAACACAACCATTACCGCGAGCTTGACCTCTCGCGACTCATGCGATTTCATACAGTCCTCCTCCGGTCTAAGCAATCAACACTCTCTTTCGGCGAATTTCCCAGTTCACCGCCTTGATTCAGTTCCTATTCGAAGCGCCTTCAGAGGATCAACGCACCACGATCTTCCCGCTGAGCATCTTCATTCCGCAGGTGAAGTCGAACACGCCCGCCTTGGTGGGTCTAAACTCGAGCACCACGGGTTCCTTGAACGGCAGATCCTGTTTGATGTTGAACTCCGGGATCACGATCGACGTGGCGCACGTCTCTTCAATCTCTCGCACGAAGGTCAATCGCGCGGGAATGCCTTGCCTCAGGTTGATCCGGTCAGGCTGAAAGCCCTCACCGGTCACCTTCACTGTGACAGCCTGGACGCCGGCTTCTTGTTGCGGCGCGCGAGTCGCGGCTTGTGCCTGGTTGACTGGTTCGCCCGAAGCCGCGGAAGCCGTCGCCGCTGACTGAGCAGGATTCAGCTTCAAGCTCTCAGCGCGAAGCAGAAAGCTTCCTTCGGTCACGACTCGCTCGCCCGCACTCACACCGTTGTACACGGGCAGCATGCCGTTGACTTCTTGTCCGGTCGAGACTTCGCGCTGCACGAATGAACCCGGCCGATCGGTTACCACGTAGACGATTTGCTTTGCTCCGATGGTCTGAACCGCAGAGCGAGGCACAGCCAGAACTGTTTGCCCGCCCGGCGCAGCTTGAACCCCGCCGCTGAAGTTCACGTCTACGAACATCCCTAGCCGAAGCACTTCTCTTGGATTCGCCAACTCGACGCGAACCTGAGCCGTCCGTGTTTGCGGATCGACTCGCGGATCGATGTAAGAAACGCGCCCGTTGAAGGTCCGCCCCGGATAAGCCGAGGTTGTTATGACCGCCGGCGTCGCGACGTTGACCGTCTGGAAGTCCCTCTCATAAATTTGTGCGATCACCCACACTGACGACAAGTCCGCAACTCGAAACATCTCCTTGCCCTGCATGACAACCTCGCCGGTGTTGACCGCGCGTCCGACCACAGTCCCGGAAGCGGGAGACTCAACGGCGATAAGCGGCTTTGGGAACTTCTGTGCAGTGCGAAGCTCCTCGATCTGTTTCTCGCTCAGGCCGAGCAGAATCAACCGCTCTCGCGCGGAGGCGAGACTCGCCTCTGCGGTCTTCTTCATCGAAGTGGCTTGCTCGAGTTCTTCCCGGCTCGCCGCGCCAATCTCGACAAGGTCGATCGTGCGCGTGTGATGCTTGTGGTGCTCTTCAACCTCAGCGGCCATCTTCAAGTAAGCCGCCTCCGCGTCCGCCAGCTCACTGCTGAAAATCGTTGCGAGCGTCTGCCCTCGATTCACCTTATTACCAAGCTCAATGTTGATCTGCCTGACGATGCCGCCCGCGATTGGAAAGACGGGCACTTCTTTGTACGCGTTCGATTGAACAGTTCCGGTTGTTCGAATTCCGGCGGCGCCCGCGGAAGGCATGCCCGTTTGCTCGGCGACGACTTCGGTTTTTAGCTGGGCGTTCGCGAGTTTGTCAGGAGACAGCGTGATCACCATCTCGCCGGAACGGGGCGGGGCCCCGGTTGACGCCGCACCGGGCGGCGCTGGAACGGATTCTCCTGTCGGTGCGGGAACCGGGCGTCCGGCGATTGAACCCGGACTCGATCCACGCGTGAGCAACCACGTCACCGCGATCGCGACCGCAGCCAACAGCACCACCGCGACTACAACCCATCGCTTGAGCGCGACCGGGCGCCGAGCCGGCGGCTCCTCTGAGTTCTCACGTTGATTCATTGCACTGTCCTGATTGTCCATTTTCATCACCTCACGCGGAAGGAACTGGCGTTCCCGCTGCGCGCTCGAGCTCGACGAGCGAGTTGAAGTATTCCTTAAGCACCTCGGTGTATCCGGTCTCGACTTCGATGAAACGTCTCTGCTCGCTGACGTAGTCGAGCGCTGTCTTCTGGCCAAGCGTGTAAGTCTGGCGGATCACGTCGAGATTGCGCTCGGCCTGGCCGCGAACGCCGTCGCGATAGACTGCAAGCGCAGACTGAGCTCGCTCGAAACGCGCGTACGCAGAGGCCACTTCGTTGCGAACAACAAGCTCGGCGAATTCGCGGCGGCTGCGCGCGGCTTCGGCGGATGCGAGCGCTGCTTCGACGTTGCCCTCGTTCTTGTTTCGCACCGGCAGGCTCAACCGCACTCCAAAAGTGAGATTGTGGAAGACACCCATCACTGGAACGCGCGCCCCGGCGTCGTTGAAGCCAAAGACATCGAAGCCGCTGCTCATTCGCTCGTAGCCGGCGAAGATGCTTGCGTCGGCTTTGCCTTCAGCTCGCGCTTGTTCGATCTGCGCCGAGGCGAGCTTCTCAGCCGCGCGCGCAGCCGACAGATCAGGCCGGGTTGCGAGCGCGTTTCGCACCGCATCGCTCTGCGTGACTGGTTGGCGTGTTGTGTCGAACTCACCGCGCAACCGCAACGGTTCGCCTGCCGGCATGCCTATGACTTTTTTAAGCTCGAGTATCGCTACTTCAGCGCGACTCTCGAAGCCGATTCGCATCGCGTCAACTCGATTCAACTCGACCAGCAACAGGTTCTGCTCGAGCGGCGCGGTCTTGCCGCTCTCGACGCGCGCGTGAACGAGGCGATGCGAGTCGCGGGTGAGCGTGAGCAAGTCTTCGGTGAATTTCAGATTGCGAGCGGCGGCTATGGCATCGGAATACTTCATTCGCGCGTCGGCTGCCAGCTTGCGCTCGAAATCGGCTACCTCGGCTTCGCGCACTTGAAGCTCGGCCGTTGCGACGACGACTCTCGCGCTTCGCCGACCGCCAAGCTCGAGCGGCAGCTCCGCTCCGACCATGAGCTTGTTGTCGGGAGTATTGGCCGCGCGTGTCCCGCTGGCTTCGATCATCGGGTTTGCTTTGAGCCCGGCCTGGCGAAGCCGCCCTCGCGCTTCGGCGATCATCTGCCTCGCGGCCGCAAGCTCACCGTTGTGCGCGAGCGCGTAACGAACAAGCGCATCCGCCGTGAGCCCGTTCACCGCGTCGATGTATTGCGAGTACATCGAGCGCGGCTCGGCGGGCTCGATCCTCTTTGGCGACTTTGCCAGGAACACTAATCCTTCGGTCATTGATTGCGGAAGCGCTGCTGTCGTCGAGAGTATCAGCAACAACGCCGCTACAGTTGATCTAGTTAAAACTTTCATCGTCACCTCCATCTTCTTGGCGGCTTTTCGGCTTGGCGCCTTTGCGTGATGATCGTTTCGCGCCAAGACGCCAAGTCGCAAAGACCGCCAAGAGAACCTCAGTCACTTCTCGTTCGCTTCAGCTCCCGCTCGCGAAGCCAGAAGAAGATCACCGGCGTCACGATCAACACGTGAATCAGCGACGACACCATCCCGCCGAGCACCGGGGTCGCCAGCGGCTTCATCACCTCGGCGCCCGCGCTTGTGCTCCACATAATCGGCAGCAGTCCCGCTACCACCGTGCTCACCGTCATCACTTTCGGCCGCAGTCTCAACAGCGCGCCTTCCATCACCGCTTGCTTGAGCTGCTCGCGAGTGAGCCTCCCGCTGAGTTCTTCCTGCTTTTTGCGCTCAACCGCTTCTTCCAGATAGATCACCATCACCATGCCGGTCTGCACCGCTGTTCCAAACAACGCAATGAATCCCACCCACACCGCGACTGAAAAGTTGTAGCCGAGCGCATAAAGCAAATACACTCCGCCGGTAAGCGCGAACGGCACCGCGAGCAAGACGTGCGCGGCTTCGATAAACGAGTGATAAGTCAGGTACAGCAGCAAAAAGATCACGACCAGCACGATCGGCATCACCAGCAGCAAGCGTGCCCGCGCGCGTTGCTGGTCCTCATACTGACCGCTCCATTCGACGTAGTAGCCCGCCGGGAGCTGCACCCGCTCCCGCAGCGCTTGCCTGGCTTCGTCGACGAAGCTGCCGACGTCGCGGCCTCTCACGTTGAGCAGCACCGTGCCGCGCAGCAACCCGTTCTCGCTCGAGATCATCGACGCGCCGTTGACCTCTTGTATGGTCGCAACTTGCGCAAGTGGTATCTGCGCGCCGCCGGGCGCGGACACAAGCAACCCGCTTAGGGCTTCGGGGCTCGCTCGAAACTGTTGCGCGTAACGCACTCGCGCCGGGAATCGCCTTCGCCCCTCGATCGTCACGGTGAGATTGGTTTCACCGATGCCGGTGTCCACGACGTTCTGGATCGTTGGTACGTCGATGCCGTACCGGGCGGCGGCTTGCCGGTCGATCTTGATGTCAATGTAAGGCTGGCCGGTGAGCGGCTCAGGCGAAACGTTCGCCGCGCCCGGCACCGTCTGCAGCACCGACGCGACTTCGCGCGAATGCCGTTCAATCTCGGCAAGCTCGCTTCCGTAGATCTTCACGCCTATCTCAGTGCGAATGCCGGTCGTCAGCATCTCGATGCGATTGATGATCGGCTGCGTCCAGATGTTAGTCACACCCGGCATCGTGAGTTTGTCATTCATCTCTTCGATGAGCTTCTCGCGAGTCATCCCGGGGCGCCACTGGTCTGGTTGTTTCAGATGAACGATCGTCTCGTTCATGTTGACCGGCGCGGGGTCGGTCGAAGTTTCCGCCCGGCCGGCCTTACCCGTCACCCATTCGACCTCGGGGAATGACTTGAGCGTCCGATCCTGCATCTGCATCACGCGCAGCGCTTCGTCGATCGAGATAGCCGGATCGGTGATCGGCATGTACATCAAGTCGCCTTCGTTGAGCTCGGGCATGAACTCGCTGCCGATCGGGTGAATCGCCTGAACGAGCGGTCCAACAATCGGAACGTTGGCCGTAATAGATCGCGCCTTCGGCAGCCAACTCGCCGAAGTAGCGAGCAACACCGCGACCGAAAATAATAGCAACGCGCACGCAATCGTCAGGGCTCGATGGGCAAGCGCGAAGCTCAGCACCGGCCGATAACCACGCTGCAACACGCGCATCACCCAGTTCTCCTCTTCAGAGTGGAAGCGCCCGCGCAAGAGCAGCGTGCACAACACCGGAACCAGCGTGACCGCAATGATCGTCGCCGCGAGCATCGCAAACGTTTTGGTGAATGCGAGCGGATGAAAAAGCTTTCCTTCCCTGCCGGTCAACGCGAACACCGGAACAAAGGCGAGGACGATGATCGTCATCGAGAAGAAAATCGGCCGCCCCACCAATCGAGTCGACTCGAGCACGGTCTCCCATACCTTTTGCCGGTCGCGCGGATCGACGCCTCGTTTTTCCAGGTAACGAAATGCGTTCTCGGTGACGACTATCCCCGCGTCGACCAGCACGCCGATCGCGATCGCAATGCCAGACAGCGACATCAGGTTCGAACTGATGTCGAGGTTGTGCATAAACAGAAACGAAGCGAGCACCGCCAACGGCAGCGGAATCGTCACGATCAGGATCGAGCGGAAGTGAAACAGAAAAATTATGTGAGCAAGCGTGACCAGCAGCAGCTCTTCGATGAGCGCACGCTTGAGCGTAGCCGTCGCCCGCAGGATCAATTCAGTCCTGTCGTAGAACGGCGTGACACTCACACCCTGCGGCAAGCCAGGCTTGAGAGCTTCCAGCTTAGCTTTTACCGCGCTAATCACCTCAAGCGTGTTCACCCCGTATCGCGCGATCACCACTCCGCCAACGGCTTCTTTACCGTCGCGGTCCAGCGCCCCAACTCGAAACGCGTTGCCGATGTTCACGTCCGCGACATTTCGAACGAAAATCGGAGTGCCGCCCGAACCGCCAATCACGATGTTCTCGAAGTCGGCCACCGATCCGATCAACCCGACACCGCGCACGATCGACCATTGGCCGTTATGCTCGATGACATTCCCGCCGACGTTTGAGTTGCTTCGCTGGACGGCTTCGACGACCGTCGAGAGCGGTATCGAATAAGCGCGCAATCGATTCGGATCGACGTCGATCTGATATTGCTGCACCTGTCCGCCCACGGACGCAACTTCGGCTACACCAGGAACCGAGTTGAGCTGATAACGAAGGAACCAGTCTTGAAGCGAACGCAGGTCACGCAAGCTGTAGCCTTCGCCGTCAACTGTGTACCAGAAGATCTGGCCGACGCCGGTCGCGTCAGGGCCGAGCGTGGGCAAGACGCCTTCGGGGAGTTGCTTGCTTGCGAGGTTCAACCTCTCGGCGACTCGAGTGCGGGCCCAGTAGAGATCGATCGAGTCTTCGAAGATCACGTTGATCATCGAGAACCCGAACGCCGACTGCCCGCGCACCACTCTTACGCCGGGCAAGCCTTGAAGCGTGGTGGTCAGCGGATAGGTGACCTGGTCTTCGACTTCTTGTGGGCTGCGGCCGATCCAATCGCTGAAGACGATGACCTGATTGTCGGACAGGTCGGGTATCGCATCGACCGGAGTGCGGATGAGCGCCCAGTAACCCCACCCCGCAAGCAGCACGTACGCCGCGACGATGATGAAGCGGTTCTTGAGAGAGAATTCGATTATGCGGTTGATCATCTGTTAGTCCGTAGTCCGTGGTCCGTGGTCCGTAGCCCGTAGTTCGCAGTCAAGCGTTAGTTGACTTCGAGCTACGGACTACTGACCACGGACTACGGACTATTTGGCAGTGACGCTCATCGTCGCCTGTTCCGTCCCGCGCGATCCCTGGAGAGTGATCATCGCTTCCCAACTGCCGCCGACTTCGATGTTGACCCGAACCTTAAACTTGCCTGGCGTGTCGGTTGTCGTCAGTGTAGCGACTTCGTTCATCTCGGCCATCGATCCCATCGCAGGCATATAGAACTTGAGCGATGCAGCCGGAACATCGACGGGCTTGCCCGAGGCGTCCGTGACTGAAAGCGTGAGATCATTCTCTCCGCTCTTGATCTCGCCGCTGGTGCTCGAAAGCGTGATCGTCGTATCACCTGACTTAGTGGACTTGATGATCTTCTCGCTGCTGGATGAGCCGGAGCGCTCACAAGCGCTCAAGACGAGAAGAGGAATCGCAATCGCGAACGATATGACGATAGTTCTGATTTTCACTAATACACCTCCCGAACAGCATCAGTATGTTTGTTCCAAGCCCCGTCGCTTGCCGCCAACCAATTTGGCTGCCCAGCGATGTTCAAGCCGCAAGTTGGCGCGCTTCATCGGCCGGCTTACGCACTCAGCGCTTCACAAAGATACTCGGACGATCACGCGTTGGACTTAGAGTTTCCCGGTTCGTTTGAATGACTTGTGCCGCGAATGGGCACACTACGGCTTTTAGATCAGGAGAGTACCGGTTCTGAGGTAGATGTGTGTTGACTGAACTATGCTGCGAGCGGGCGAGTGCAGAAACCCGGACGGCTGTATCGAATAAGCGGCTGCTACGCCAAGCACGACCGGGGAGGAGCCCTTGTTGTCGCGCTTTGTCCTCAGCAGACTTGTCGGCTCCGACCTCTGAGTCTCACCGGTCTGACCGCATTCTGTTAGACAACAAGGTCTAGACTGGCTCACGCGCGGCTGATTGCGGCGCGGAGCACTGCAACAGCCGCCGCATTCGCCATCACCTTCGAAGGGTGAAACGGCTGCCAGCGAGTTGCCGGCGACCGACAGCATGAACGCGACAATGAGCAGCCATCGAATGTGCAGCGGTCGAATCATCAGTAGTCGGAGTCTAACACCGCCTCTTGCAAAGGGTCAATTCTCCAGTTCTAATCATCCCCGATGATGAAACGTCTCTATGTCGCGGAGTGGGTGTTGCCCATAAGCTCGCCCCCGATCCGCAACGGCGCAGTCGCCGTTGACGACAGCCGAATCAGTTTTGTCGGCACGAGGAGTGCAGCCGAAGCCCGGGCTGATTTATCCAACGCTGAACGCAAGGACTTCGGGCGCGCGGCGATCCTCCCGGGCTTCGTGAACACCCACAGCCATCTCGAGCTGACGCTCATGCGAGGCTTTCTCGAAGACCTTTCGTTTCGCGATTGGATCGTGAAGCTGACTCACGCCAAGTATGAACAACTCTCTATCGATGACTTGAAGGCGTCAGCTCTTTTGGGAGCGGCCGAGGCGATTCGCGCAGGCGTGACGACGCTGGCGGATACGGGTGACACGGCGTCGGCTTTTGAAGCGCTGCTTGAAAGTGGGCTTCGAGGAGTCGCCTATCGTGAAGTGTTCGGTCCCAATACCGATGATGCGGCGAAGAGCCTCGGCGGACTCAGAGAAAAGATCGACGACATGCGCGCGCGCGAAACTGACCTGGTGCGAGCCGGCGTCTCACCACACGCGCCCTACACCGTCTCGGGCGAACTATTCCGCCGCGTAGCCGGATATGCTTTGAATGACTCTCTTGATGTGTGCATCCACGCGGCTGAATCAGAAGCCGAACGCGAGATGATGCTCACTGGCGGTGGCGAGTTCGCGCGCGGGTTGAGAGATCGAGGCATAGCGTGGGCCGCGCCAGGTGTATCGACGATCAAGTATTTTGAGTCGCTCGGTGTTTTGGACACCAGCCCGCTGCTTGTGCACTGTGTGAGAGTTGACCCTGAAGACATCGCGCTGATGGCTGGTTACAATGCCCGTGTCGCGCACTGCCCCAAGTCAAACGCGAAGCTCGGCCACGGCATCGCCCCTCTCGCCTCGATGTTGAGCGCGGGTGTGAGCGTGGGCCTGGGCACGGACAGCGTCGCTTCAAACAATCGTTGCGATCTGATAGAAGAAGCGCGATTCTGCGGATTGATTCACCGTGCCGAGTCGCGCGACTCTAAGCAACCCGCTGCCGAGCGATTGCTCAGACTGGCGACGCTCGACGGCGCGCGCGCGCTTCGGCTCGAGGGAGACATCGGTTCGCTTGAAGCGGGCAAGCAAGCAGACTTGATAGCAATTGATTTTTCGCGCACCCACAACGCGCCAGTGCACGACTCGATGGCTACCATCATCTTCAGTGCGGTGACTGCCGACGTTGTGTTTACGACGGTGGCCGGCCGTGTACTCTTCGATCGTGATATGAAGACGCTCGACGAGGCTGAGATTCAGAACCGCGTCAATGCTGCGCTACTTCGGATGGAAACCTAGCAGGCTGCTGAAAAAGGCGACAGCTCTCACAGCGGTTACCCATAGTCCCACCAGCGCAGTTGGTGGATCCTTCATACTCAACCTACAAAACAGGCCGCCGCACGCCGCCCCAAATCCCATCAACGCAGTTGGTGGGATTAGCCGTGACCACTTGTGTGTTATCGACTTTTTCAGCAGCCTGCTAGGCGCTGGCGTAGCCGTCGATACCGCCTCGATAGATTAGGAGTCTTCCCCCTGACTTCCGACCTCTGACCTCTGACCTCTGACCTCTGACCTCTGACCTCTGACCTCTGACTCGCTTGCTATCCGTTTCCCATCTCAATCGGCCGTTTTTGTTTCTCGAAAGATGAAATAAAGCACCGCGCCAGCCAGAAGGGCGACTGCTCCCGCAATCGCTTGAGCCCTGTTTATCCCTGTGAGCAACCAGATCGAAATCATCGCCGCCAGTCCTGGCATGAGAATGCCGCCCGGCACTCTGAATTTGCGGTTGGCATCGGGCATCTTTCGCCTCAATACCGGCACCGCAAGACAAGTAGTCGCGCTGAACAGCAAACGGGCGATGGCGCTCACGGTTACAAGCTGAGCGAAGTTCCCGTACAGCGCGATCAACCACGCGGCCAAGGCAAAAACGATCACCGCAACGTGAGGTGTGCGATAGCGCGGGTGCACTCGTGCCAGAGCGCGCGGCAACTGGCCGCCCTTGGCGAGCGCATACAGGATGCGCGGTCCAACCAGAATCACCGCGCTGTTGCTCCCTGTTGTAGAAAGCACCGCGCCGGCCGTCAATATGGCCGCGCCCGCGGGACCCAGGAACATTCGCGCGGCAGAAGCCAGCGGTGTTGCGTCATCTGCCAACCCAGGTAGCGTGCCCAGCGCGACTATTTGAATCAAAATGTACAGCACCGTGGTCACCGCAATCGATGCGATCAACGCGATCGGCAGATTCCGTGTGGGATTCTTAACTTCCTCGGTCGGCACCGACGCATTCTCGAATCCGCCGAACGCGAATATCAGCGCGAGGCTCGCCTGTCGCAACGGGCCGGCGTCTGGAAACGCGAGTATCTGGTAACGAGTGCTATCGACGAAGAACAACCCGGCGAAGACGAATAGCAATAGAGGAACTACCTTGACGATCGTTAGCACGTTCACTGTCCACGAGCCGTACCTGACTCCAACCAGGTTGAGCCAGGCCAGCCCCCAAATCAAACACGTGAGAGCAATCGCGCGTCCAGTCCCGCTTCCAAGCGTGGGCCAGAAATATCCGAGATAGGCGGTGAAGGCATTAGCGATCGCCGACGTTGCCGCCAGCCTCGACAGCAGAAACATCCACCCGACTTCCAGTCCGACAAAGCTCCCGAACGCCGCGCGGGCGTAAAGGTAGGGTCCGCCTGTTTGCTCGAACATGCTTCCGGCTTCGGCGAAGCACAGCACGATCAGCGCGATCAGGACTGCCGCGACGATATAGGCGACGGGACTGGCGGGTCCGAGCAATGACGCAACCGTCGCAGGCAAGACGAAGATTCCAGAACCGATCACTCCGTTGACCGCGATCGCGATCAGTCCAAACAGTCCAACGGCTCTTACGAATCGAGGCGGGGAGGCGTCGGCGATCGAACTGGTGGAGTTGAGGGTGTTCATCTGTGGATGGTACGAGGAGTGTGACGATTGAGGATTGCGAACATTGAAAATTGAAAATTAGAGCAATTTCCAATTTGCAATTCATTGCGGCTCGCACAAACTGAAGCCCCGCTACTCCCAATACTCGACCGGTTCTTTCTTTCCCGACATCAGCTTGTCGCGCGCGGTCCGTCCGCCGAAGGCCGTGACGATCTGGTCATCAAGATCGTCGGCAACCCTCGCGATGGCTGACACGCTTGCGTAAAGCTCCTCGCGGTCCATCGAGTCCCCTAGTATCGTATGCGTAAGCAGCACCGTGCCTTTGTCGCCTTCGCCGCGAGCCAGCCCGAACCCGCCGAGTATCAGCCGAAGATTGTAGGTGAGCAGGTATCGCATCAACTGTTCGGTCACCTCCACATCGACGACTACGTACGCGAAGACCTCCACCCCTGACTTCTTTTCACCAATCGCAAGAGTGCGAACGTAGACGAACGTCGAGCCTTCCTGCAATACGAACGTGTCGTCCATGACCTTGACGTTTACTTCACCGAACAGCGTATGCAGATAGTCGCGAGATTTCTCGTACACTCTTTGGTGAGCTTCGGTTTGGAATTCCATTCTCGATTCCGACGAAAGTTCAGAGTTCAACCTTCAGGTTGCGCGGTCGAGTCCGGGCAAGCTAAAGCTTGAACTCTGAACCCTGACTCCTATCGATTCGTTCTCGATGCTGATCACCACCTCGAGCCTTGCGCCCGCAGCGCTGCCGTCAAGGTGTAGATGGGTAAACGGAATGATAATCATCTCTTGCAGAAGGCGTTCGAGCTGCGCAAGGCTCTTGCGCTCGCTTGCCAGTTGTTCGGCGAAGAAGCCTGCGAGTTGAGGGGCCATGCTGATCACCACCGGCTGCGAGCCCCTGAGTCTCGCGCTCAGCTCGGCAAGCCGCTCGGAAATTATCTGCTCGGTCGCGGCGCGATCCAGCACCTGAAACTCAACGACCTCGTCAATCGTTGCGGCTAGCGACTCGCTGATTCCGTACCCCGACCCTCGCTCGCGGAGGTGAAGGCTTCCCGTCCTTCGCAGGTCCCCAGTCAAGCGCCGCTCGTCGCCCTCCGGGTCATGCACGAAACCCATTTGCGAGTGCTTCGCCGTCTCGTTCATGTGCGAGAGCGACATCACCACCGTCGTGTTTGAAAGCGAGATCCTCGCGCCCGAGGTGTCGGTGAACCGTCCTCGCTCGAACGCTTCGCCGAGGAACTGCTGAACAACCGCGTGAGCCAGATCGATGTTTCGGAAGTAGAGCACCGAATGTGGATTGTCCTCGGCCGCTTTCGACAGCAACCCGCTTCGGTCGCCGTAGCCGACATAGCCCGGCTCGGCGCCGATCAGCCGCGAGATCGACCACGGCTCAGTGAACTGGCTCATGTCGAACTCGATCATCTTCTGCCACGAACCATAAAGGAACTTCGCGAGCGCCATAGCCATCTCCTGCTTGCCCACGCCCTCCGGGCCCACAAACAGAAAGACGCCGTCGGGTTGCTCCGGTCTGATCTCCAGTCCGAGCTTCGCGATGCGCACAACGCGAGCGACGTCTCGAGCAGCGCGTTGCTGACCCGGAACCGCCGAGTTGAGGACCTCCTCCAATCGGTCCAGCCGTTCCCCGGGATCTTCATCCATCATTTCCAGAGGCAGCCCGGTGGTTTCTGAGAGAGTCTCGGTCACACACTCGCGAGTGAGCCGATCGTGGCCCGCAAGCGTCGCCTTTGCCGCCGCCTTATCAAGCAGATCAAACGCTTTGTCAGGAAAGCTACGCGATTGCAGATAGCGCTCGGTCATCTCGACGATCAACCCGATGATCTCATCATCTATACTGACACCGTGATAGGACTCGAAGGCGCTGCGAGTCTCCAGAAGGATGCGACGCGTTTCCTCGAGTGAGGGCTCTTCGATTGTGATGGTGCTGAAGCGCCGCGCGAGCGCTTCGTCGCGCGCGATGTACCTGTAGTACTCGGCGAGCGTCGTCGCGCCTATGCAGGTTATTTCGCCTTTTGACAGCGACGACTTAAGAAGATTGGCGATGTCGCCGGTGCCGGCAGCGCCGCCCGCGCTCAGCAGCGTGTGAATCTCGTCGAAGAAAAGAATCACGTCGCCGGCGCACCGCACATCGGCGAGGAGTTTCTTCAACCGCTCTTCCGTTTCTCCGGCGAACTTCGCATCGGCGAGCAAGCGCAACCGCGAGACTTCGAGTATGCGCTTGCCGCGCAGCCGCTGCGGCACATTCCCCCCGCACAGACGCGAAGCCACCGCGATGACCAACGCCGTCTTGCCGACTCCGGGTTTGCCGATGAGCAGCGGATTGTTCTTCAACTTTCTGCAAAGCGTTTCCAGAACAGCACTGATCTCGCGCTCGCGCCCTACGAAGGGATGGGAAGAAGACTCGCGCGACTCTTCCGCAACGTCGGCGCAATAATCCTCAAGCGCCCCGGTCAGCGCTCGCGTGGAAGGTGACGACGCGCCGGCCTGGTCCTTCTGGCCGCGCGGTGTGTGATCGTGAGCCCGGTCCTCACTGTCCTCAGTAACGGGGTCGGAGAGCGGTTGAGCATTTGCCAACGCTTCCAGGGCCGCTCGCTCGAACTGCGGCGTGTCGCCCAAGGCTTCCTTAACCGTCTGGCTCTCCAGCGCGGCGCGCAGCAGATGTTCCGGGGCAGCAAGCACACAGCCATCAAGCTGCGCGAGTCTTGCAGCTTCGGAGATGATGACCTGGGTGTCCTTCGGAACTACGATTGACTCTGACGGGTCCGGATAACGATTGGCGATCGCCTTCTGCGCTACTTGTAGCAAGGACGATCGCTCGCTCTCGCGCGGTGTCGAGCCTGATGATCTTTCCATCACCGCCACCACGATGTGAAGCGGCGACAATGCTCCGCCATTCGCGAGCGCCAGGCGCTTCGCACCTTCGAACGCGTCACGCGCTCGTCGATCCAGCAGGTTGAGTAGTTGTTCTCTTTGCATGGAGCCGGCCCGCCCGGGGAATTTGCGATGAATGTCATCGCATCGAGCTGCTTTCGGAGTTCCGGTGAAAGCCTATATCGCGACTCGTTGGAGGGTCAATGGATTCTTGCGGGCGATTGCGTTTACTGGATCGTTTCGCTGCTCGCAACCTGCTGTGGCTGCTGCGCGTCGGTTACGTGAAGCGCCTGTTCGGCGAACACATTTGAATTGATGAGCGATTGAACGACATAACTGCCGGAGGTGGGGAAGTTGACGTTAGCGAAGATTGTCACGTTGTCGGCATAGCCGTCGGGCGGCACTTGAAACGGCGAGGGCGATGACGCCGCCACCGGCTGCACACGATCCGGGGTCAGGATGCGGACCTCAGAAAGGTACTGTCCCTCGCCGGACC
>JBBPIG010000049.1 GCA_038040445.1 Acidobacteriota bacterium
CTGCCGAGGCGCGATCCGCCATCGTCTCGCGGCGCGGCTTGATACGGGATTGAGAGAAGAGTCCCTTGAGAAAGAAGGCCTCGTAGCTGTGAACACCCCATCGCACGCTGAGCGCCTGGGAAGCCAGGCTGAGAACGTGCCGGCTAACGAGACCCGGCCCCGGCCACAGAAGGAGGTTAAACGCGACCGCACAGCAAACGACTCTTCTTTGCAGCGCGCGCCGGAACAACGCGGCGGACCATGCCTTGATGAACCCAACAGAGGGCAGCGGAAAGAGAACCTGAGAGGGCCGCATGTTGAACCTCCTTGCCTCGGGCGACGCGCACTCGCCGGGAAGCCGCAGACCGATCCATACTGGCTGCCGGTCGAAACGCCGAGCTCACCGACAGCCATCCTTTACCGACAACAAAGAATCACAGTCTCACTTGTGACTGCCTCTCGCCCAATTCGCCTATTCGCTTACCTTGCATGACGCGAATCAAGGTCGGGACAATGCAGTTTTTCAACAAACTTTAAGCGTATGAGACATGCTTGCCCACAGCGAAGATCAGGGCGTTCTCATCCACATTGAGCCCCCGCTGCGAAGTGTGGTACAAATGCAACCGAATACAGATGCTATGAACTTTACGCTTGGTCGGGACAGGCGCTTATACTTAAACCGCTCTGAATATATCTGGCGACCGGAATCTTAAGCCTTCTTCCTGAGCGTGTCAATGAATATTTTTAACTCCGTCGAAACATATTTGGTTGCTACGGCCTGTTAACACTTTTGGAGAGCGATAAGAAAGGGACTGAAACACCATGATTGACTTGAAGTATTCGCTGGTCATCGAGGCTACGACGGATCCCACCTTCTTTGGTTTCTATTCGCCCGATCTTGAAGGATTCACCGGGATCGGCCATTCCGTTGGAGATTGTCTTTACAAGGCTAAGTGGGGAATGGAAGAACACGTTGTTGTTTTGCAGGAACATGACCTTCCCGTCCCAGAGCCGAATGCCAATCCGACCGTGGTAATACAGAATGAGCGGCCATTGGAGTCGGCCGCGTAGCGGTGTGGGTGCTTAGGTTGGCACGGGCTTATGGGTCTCAATCATAAAGTCATCTTCGGAATGAAACTCAGGCAGTTCCGCGAGCAGGCCGGGCTTTCGCTGACTAATCTGGGTATCCGCACCAGGCTGTCTACTTCTTACCTCACCGAGATCGAGCACGGGAAGAAATATCCCAAGGCCGAGAAGATCGCCCGCATGGCCGAAGCGCTCGGCCGCAACTACGACGACCTCGTTTCCATCAGGCTTGATGAACAGCTCAGTCCGCTTTCTGACTTTCTGGGCTCGGCCGCGCTCCACAACTTTCCGTTTCACCTGTTTGGCATTTCGCCTGCGCAGGTCGTGGAGCTGATGACTCGCCAGCCCCTCGAAGCAAGCGCCCTGGTCAACGCGCTGATAGGAATAGCGGGCCAGTACAACATCGGAGTCGAGCACCTGTACCGTTCCGCGCTGAGGTCTTATCAGGAGCTTCACGAGAATTACTTTCCCGACATCGAGCGCGCCGTGGATGAATTCGTTCAAGCTGCCAAGATTGCGTCGGACCCGACGCCGAGCTACGGCGATCTTCGGGCGCTGATCGAGAAGCGCTTCAATTACCAACTCGACGACAAGCAACTCAGCAAGCACCCCACGCTCGAGCATTTTCGTTCCGTGCTTGTAACCAGGAGAGGCAATCCGCCGACGCTGGTGATCAATCCGTCGCTTAGCGAGCAGCAGAAGAAGTTTATTCTCGCGCGTGAGATCGGCTATCAAGTGCTCGGTCTCAAAGATCGCGCTATGACTTCCGCTCCTGAGCGGGTCGATTCATTCGAGCAGGTACTCAACGATTTCAAAGCTTCTTATTTCGCCGGGGCGCTGTTGATTAATCGCGAGAGGCTTCTTGTGGACATCAAAGAGTTCTTCGCGCTCGACCGCTGGCAGCCGCGCCGCTTCCGCGAGTTTTTGGACCGATACGAAGTCACGCCGGAGATTCTCATGTACCGGCTCACCGAAGTCTTGCCTGAATACTTCGGCATCAAACTCCACTTTCTCCGCTTCAATCACGAACGGGGCGAGTACCGGCTCGTTAAGCATTTGAACATGTCGCAGGTCTTGATACCGGGAGGCACCGGTCTGGACGAGCACTACTGCCGCCGCTGGCTTGCGATCCGAATTCTTCATGACCTGGAACGCGAGAGAACGAAGCGCAAGAAGCTGGTTGAGCCCATCGTCGGCGCGCAGATTTCACGATTCGTCGACACCGATGCGCGATTCTTGTGCGTCGCGATGGCCCGGCATCTGGCCCTGAATCGCGCGGCGACGTCGTCCGTGTCGCTGGGTTTCCGCTGCGACCAGGAGTTTGAGCGAACGGTTCGATTCGCAAGCGATCCTGCGATCACCCGCTTGGACATCGACGGCACCTGTGAGCGATGCCGCCTGACTAAAGAGGAGTGCCAGGACAGGGTGGCGCCGCCTTATCTGCTCGAGCTTCAGCGAACTCGCAACGAAATCGAGCGTGAGCTGGCCTCGCTGACCTGAGACTCGGTATTGCGCCCTCAATGTGGATTGCGCCGCAATATGGACTGCGCCGCCTCAGATACCTGACTGATCCGGCGTGTACGCGGCGGCGCTTTGGCTTCGCTATTAGACTTCCCTGCGCGAGATCGCTTAGTGCGAGAATACCAAAGCCAAAGCGCCGGCGTTGGTTCAACTCGTGAAAGTACCCTTAGGCCGCCGCAGTCCATAGCGCTGCTATTTGATTTTTCATTGAAAATGGCGCGTCTTTAGGTTATAAGCAAGAACTCCCGACTATTAATATGATAAGGCTGCTCTTGAGCAATATGCGCAGAGTTCGTTTCCTCACCGTCGCTCTGATTCTACCGCTGGTTGTAGTCGCGCCGCACATGCACGGCTCGGCCACGAAAGCCCGCCGCTCGTTGAACTACGCGCCCGGGGAAGTGATAGTCAAACTCAAGGCGGGAGCGCCCCAGTTGCAGACGGCCGATCCGGGCGACCGGTTGATGATGATCGCCCGGCTAGCCGGCGAGCGAGGCAGCGAGGGTCCCGGCCGCGCCGCAGAGCAGCTTGCCAAAAGCACTTCCAACGACAGAGTCAGCCGGATAATCTCCCAGCGCGGCCTGGACCGCGTGTTCGTTATCAGGTTCGATCCCAGCGCGGATGTTCAATCGATGGTGAGCGAGCTGCGGGCGCGCGATGACGTTGAGTACGCCGAGCCGAATTATTTGATAAGACTCGGCGCCATTCCAAATGACCCTGACTTCGCGCTGCAGTGGGCGCTGCTAAACCCCGGGCTCTACATCAATGACTTTTTTTCCACTCCCAACGCGGACATAAAGGCTTATCAGGCCTGGGACACGACTCTTGGGAGTCCGGACGTGATAATTGCTCTCAGCGATACGGGTGTTGATCTCACTCATCCCGACCTGGCGCGAAACATTTACACCAACACCCGAGAGATTCCGGGCAACGGGATTGACGACGATCAGAATGGGTTCATCGACGACGTTCACGGGTTCAACGTCGCCGACCAAAACGGCGACACGACCGACGCGGTAGGTCACGGCACTTTTATGGCCGGCATCATCGCCGCCGAGATGAACAACAACATCGGGATCTCGGGCGTGTGTCAATCAAAGATATTGCCGGCGCGGTTCTATAAGCGCTACGGTCCAGACCCGGGCCAATTCAGTGCAACCGTAGCCGATGCCGCCCGGTCGTTGCTCTACTCGATTACAGCGGGAGCTTCGATCATCAACGCCAGTTGGAGCACCACATTCACATCTGACAACCTGAGCGAAGAATCTGTGCGCGCGCTGGAGGATGCAGTCCAAGCAACCAACGATGCGGGCGCCCTGCTGGTCTGCATACCCGGCAACGAGGGCTTCAACCTGGACTACAGCAAGATCTATCCGGCGTCGTACGGCTTGTCGAACCAGATCGTGGTCGCGGCGTCCGATTTCAACGACGAGATTTGGCATCCACCTTTTATTCCTTATGTGATCAACTCGGGATTCGGACCTAACACCGTGCACCTGGCGGCGCCCGGCGTAGCGGTGCTCACCACGCAGGCTCGCGGAGATTGTTTCCTGTGCACTCGGTCGCCCGATCCTCAGAATTGGTACGCGCGCGAGGATGGCACGTCGATCTCAGCGGCCTATGTGTCAGGCGTGGCGGCGCTCGTGAAATCCAAATACCCGAGTGACAGCGCCGTCCTGTTGAAGCGCCGGATCCTCGAAGGCGTGGAAGTCACCGATAACCTTCGCGCTTACGTCATCACAAGCGGGCGCCTCAGTGCGCTGGGCGCGCTCAATGTTGAAGTGAAGATCACGCCGCCAATACTGACTGAGTTCACCTACAAGGCCAAGAATGAGAAGTTCATTGTATACGGCTCCGGCATGCAGCAGGGCTTGACAGTGGTCGTGGGCAAGACCGGCTATCCCGCCAAGCCTCGGAGCGACGACGGCACGGCCTTCCTCGCGCGTGTGCCTAAGACCGCTTTTCCGCCCGGCATACCCGTCGAGATCAAGCTGCGAAATACTGACGGCGGCGAGAGCCAGACCTTGACGCTCACTCGGTGAAAGCAGCGCTGAGCACATATGTCGACCAGTGCAAAATTACTTTCCCTCGAGCGCAAGCTCGAGATGCACGAAGCGCGCGAAGCGATCCTCAACCGCATCGGCTCTGAAACTTTCTCGGTCATAAACCTCGACCACTTCCTTCAAGCGACCGTTACCGAGGTCGGCAAGATGATGGGCGTCGACCGCTGCGACGTCATGACCCTCACCGCCGAAAATCAGCTTCGCATCACCCACGAATATCGCGCTGGTATCCAGGACGAACTCCCTTCGCTGCTCGACGTGCAACTCCGAGTTGATCTCGAACGGTTGCAGGAAGGCTTTGATCTCTACAGCCCGCAGGCCGTCGAGGACACGTCCTCACCGGATGTGCCGCCAATGCTCCAGAAGCTGATCGAGGGACTGGGCAGCAAATCTGTTTTGCTCGTGCCGATCACGTTCAATTTGCAACTGCTCGGGATGATGGGGCTGCATCACTGCCGCGAGCAGTATCACTGGAACGAGGACGAGATAAATTTCATTCGCAACCTGGCGCAGCACATCGCCATCGGTTATCGCTATACCCATATCTACACCGAGAAGGAACGAGAAGCGCGAATCAACAAGGCGCTGCTCGAGATCGCCAACGACATCAACACCGGTTCCGATTTCACCGAAGTGATCGAGCGCATACTCGATCGGTCGGTCGATCTGCTTCGGATACAGGCCGCATGTCTGGCGATCATCGACGCCAACAACAGCGAAATTCACTTCACCAATCTACGGACCGCGAGCGGCAATGCCGCGGAGATCCTCAAGCGGCCTTCGCTGAAGTTCCCGATTCTCGATCTGATGCCTAAGACCGTCGGCCGCGGCCAGATGCTCAAGATACTCAGCCCGGCCCAGCACGAGTATGCGCGCTCCTTCTTGACCGAGGTGTTCAACGCGGGAGCGGCAATCGTCGCGCCCATCTTGATCGACGACAAGATATTCGGCGCGCTGATTCTGTTATGGTCAGAGCCGCAGCAGCCCTTCGCCAAGGAGGTGACCGACCTGGCGCTGGGGATCGCCGACCAGCTCGCGATCGCCCTGTCCAAGGCCAGACTCTCGGCGGAAGTTTTGAGGCTGCGCCGTGAGCTCGAGCACGCGCACAGCGAGCACAGCGGCAGCGGCCTGGTGGGCAAGAGCGACAACTTCATGCGCTGCATGCAGATGGCGCTTTACGTCGCCGACAACTACACCACCGTGCTGATTCAAGGCGCCTCGGGCACCGGCAAAGAATTGATGGCCGACTTGATTCAGTCGCGCTCCTCCCGGGTGGAAAAGCCCTACATCAAGATTAACTGCGGCGCGATTCCGGAAACGCTGCTCGAGTCGGAACTCTTCGGGCACGAGAAAGGCGCGTTCACTGATGCGCGCAGCCGCCGCATCGGAAAGTTTGAAGAAGCAAACGGCGGAACGCTGTTTCTGGATGAGATAGCGGAGATGTCGCTCTCGGCTCAGGTGCGGCTGCTGCGCGTGCTTCAGAACGGCGAGTTTGCGCGCGTCGGCGGCAACGAGATTGTCAAAACGGACGTCCGGGTGATCGCCGCTTCCAACGTCGATCTTGAACAGGCCGTTAGCGACGGCCGCTTCCGGCGCGATCTCTTTTACCGGCTAAACGTCTATCCGATAAAGCTGCCGCCCCTCGGCGAACGCCGTGAGGACATTCCGCTACTGGCTACGCATTTTCTGGAGATCTACAAGAAGCGGTCGAACAAAAACATCACCGGCATCACCAAGAAAGCGCTCGAGTGGCTGCGACGCTACGACTGGCCCGGAAATGTGCGTGAGCTTGAAAACGCAATCGAGCGCGCGGTCATCATCGCCCAGGGGCGGATGATTACCATCGACGATCTGCCGCATGCCGTGCGCGGCGCTGAAGCCAGCAAGACAATCGAGGTCGAAGTGGGCACGACGATCGATGAAGCCGAAAAGCGGATGATCATGCAAACCCTGGCATACACTCGCGGCGACCGGACGCGCGCGGCCCAGGTCCTGGGCATCGGCCGCAAGACGCTCTACAGAAAGCTGCAGAAGTATTACTCCGAAGACACCGCGTAAGATCTCGGCGAGGTCCTACAAGCTTTGGTTTGTCGCGAGTCGCTGATGCGTAGCACTCTGACGATGAACCAACCGCTACGTCATACAGGTTTGACTCGGTGATTAGCAAACTGCTCAAACTGAAAACCTCGAAGCGCAACCCAGCCGGTTGGCCCGGCGCCGCTACAGTTCTTTGATCGGAGGAGCAACGTGGAACGACTGCTTGAAGGAAAGACCGCCATCGTCACTGGAGCCGGTCGCGGAATAGGCCGCGCAACCGCCGAGCTTTTTGCGCAACACGGCGCCAAGGTCGTCGTGAGCGACATCGACCCTCTACCCGCGGGAGAGGCCGTGGAAGCCATTCTCGCGGCCGGAGGTCAAGCCATCAGCGTTCCGGGCGACGTCACCAACCCGGCGTTTCCAGATTCGATCGTCAACGCCACAATCGAAAAGTTCGGCGGGCTGGACATCATCGTCAACAACGCCGGCTACACCTGGGACGCCGTGATTCACAAGATGACCGACGAGCAGTGGGAAGCGATACTGGCCGTGCATCTGACCGCACCGTTCAGAATCATCCGCGCCGCGTCGACCTTTCTGCGTGAGACAGCCAAACGCGAGAAGCAAGAACACGGCGCGGCGCTCGCGCGCAAGATCGTCAACATCAGTTCGACTTCGGGCACGCGCGGCAACGCGGGTCAGGCAAACTACTCATCGGGCAAAGCCGGCGTGATCGGATTGACCAAGATGCTGGCGAAGGAGTGGGGACAGTTCAACATTCAAGTGAATTGTGTCGCGTTCGGGCGAATCGAGACGCGACTTACGCAGGCGAAAGAGAAAGGCGAGACGATTCACCGCGGCGAAGCTGAAATCGCCATCGGCATCCCCTCAGAGCGTTTAGATCGCACCACTCCGATGATACCGCTCGGTCGCGCGGGAACGCCTCAAGAAGGAGCGGGCGCGATTCTATTTTTTGCGTCGCCGCTGTCGGATTATGTATCCGGCCAGGTGCTCGAAGTGGCGGGCGGGTTGTGACGCACCTGGAGCGCAGGCATCCCTGCCTGCTGCTTTCGCAACTCGCTTCTTGTTTTTGAAGGGTCCCTTGGTGAGGCCGGCAGGCAGGGATGCCTGCGCCCCCCGGGTCACTTCTTCAAATGCTGGTCGTACCACTCGATCTCAATCTTAGTAGCCTGCTCGCGGGCCGTCGTGTAAACCCCATAGTGAGTGATGCCCGGCAGCACCACGTACTTCTTAGGCTCGCGCGCCCGGTCGAATACAAGCTTAGCGTGACCGGCATTGTCGAATAGCTCCTCTTTCTCAGCCACGACAAACAGCATCGCGCAGTTCTTGATCATCGGCGCATCATCGACCGGAGCGTAGCGCAACAGCTTTTCGCGAATCGGAGCGCCTTGCAGATTGCCGATCACCCGCGCTCGCGGAGCCGGATACCCGATCTCACCTCGCGCTCGTTTAGTCGCCTCGTCGTAGGCCATCTTGTATTGATCCGCTTCCGCGCCTGCCGATGCCAACTGAGCCCTTGGCCGCGAATCCATCGCGCCAACCTGACTGACGATGCACTTCACCCTCGGATCGTGCGCGGCGACGTAGACGACGTGACCTCCCGAATAGCTCGAGCCCCATAATCCGATTCGATTCTTATCCACCTGCGGCTCGCCCATCGCCCAGTGAATAACATTGAAGATGTCTTGAGTTTGTTCGAGCGGATCGACCACCTCGCGAATCTCCATCACTTCAGCGCTGAACTTGTTTCCTTCTTTCTTAGAAGGCGCCTGACCGGTGAGGATCACTCGCGAGTCGCTTGCGCCCCAGCCGCGATAATCGAAAGCGATCACCAGGTAGCCGGCATGCGCAAAGTCGAGCGCTTCCCTGCGGAGATTCGCAACCGTGCCTCCCCAGCCGTGGCTCATAATGATCGTCGGAAGCTGCTTGCCGGCAGCGGACTTCTGCGAGTAAAGCTCTGCCGTCAAGCGCACTCCTTCGCTCATAACGTTCGCTTTGCGAAAGTCGAGGTCATCGGGCGGCGTAAAAACCTGAGCCGGCTGCTGTGCGCGAAGCGTGGATGAAATCGCAAATAGGATTGCGACGATCAACATTCTCGATATTCGGTGACGTTGCATGGTGTGCTCCTTTGTTGTAGTTATGTAAGACGCCAGTTCGTTTCGAACAGGGATCGTTCCACTGCCGAGCCGCGATTATAGATTCGGAGGCCATCAAATGCCACTATTGCGCACGCCCGACGCGCGATTTGCAAACTTGCCGGACTTTCCATTCGAGCCCCACTACGTCGAGATCAACGGCGCCCGTGTTCACTACGTCGACGAAGGCGCGGGCGAAACGATCCTGTGTCTGCACGGCGAGCCGACCTGGGCATACCTTTATCGCAAGATGATTCCGATACTCGCCCGGCGCCATCGGGTGATCGCGATGGACTTTATCGGGTTCGGGCGGTCAGACAAGTTTGCCGATCCCATTGAATACACGTTCGAGATGCACCGCGGCACGATTGCAGCATTCGTCGAGAAGCTCGATCTTCGAGGGATCACCGCAGTTGTTCAAGATTGGGGCGGGATCCTCGGCCTTCGAGTCGCCACCCAACTGCCGGAGCGATTCGCACGACTGGCGATCATGAACACCGGCCTTCCGACGGGCGACGTGCCGCCGACAGAAGGCTTCTTGAAGTGGCGAGCTTATGCCACCAGCACGCCCGATCTGCCATGCGGTACGATCGTACGCCGAAGCGCGGTGAATCGCGAATCGATCACCGATGAAATAGTTGCGGCGTACGACGCGCCCTTCCCGGATGCTTCGTACAAAGCCGGCGCGCAGATGTTTCCCAGACTGGTTCCCATCGAACCTGACCAGGCCGGCGCCGCGGACATGCGCGAGACTCGCGAAGCACTCTCGCGTTGGACCGGGCCCGCGCTGGTGATGTTCTCCGATAGCGATCCGGTGACTCGCGGAGGCGACCGCTTCTTCCGCAAGTTGATCCCGTCAGCAAAGGATGAGCCCGAAATCGTGATCGAAGGGGCCGGTCACTTCCTGCAAGAAGAAAAGGGCGAAGAGATCGCGCGTCACATCGACAGCTTCATCGAGCGGCGGTCCGCGCAATGACTCAAAAGGCCGCGGAAGCCGCGAAGCCTCAACCGATCGGCCTTCGTTTGCTCTGGCTCGCGGTCGCGGTGATCTTTGTGTGGTCGGCGATTCGCCCGCACGATTACTTCACCTGGTTATTGGAAGTCTTCCCGGCAATCATAGGCGCCGCGGTGTTGGCCCTCACCTATCGACGCTTCCCCTTGACGCCGCTGGCATATACCCTGATCGCGCTGCACATGATAATTCTGATGGTAGGCGGGCACTACACCTATGCAGAGGTCCCGCTCGGGAACTGGATTCGCGACCGGTTCGGGTTGAGTCGCAATCACTACGATAGGGTCGGCCATTTCGCGCAGGGGTTTGTCCCGGCGATGATCGCTCGTGAGGTGCTGTTGCGGCTGAACGTGTTGAAGCGCGGGCGATGGTTATTCGTGGTTGTCGTCTCGGTGTGCCTGGCGATCAGCGCGCTGTACGAGCTGCTCGAATGGATCGTCTCAGCATTGACTGGATCAGCGGGCGATGCTTTTCTGGGAACGCAAGGAGACGTGTTCGACACGCAGAAGGACATGGCGCTGGCGCTGCTTGGCGCGGTGACCGCGCTCATTACGCTATCAAAGCTTCACGATGAGCAACTGGCGATTGATCGCTAACGGCTTTCGCGGCCCGTACGGTGACCTGTAACATGCGCTTCACTAGCGAGAGGTATCCGCGTAAATCCGCCGAATCAGTGTCATCCGTGGTCTATCCCGCGTCTTACGAACTCATAGACCACCGATCAAACAGGTTTGACGGATTCGCACCGATAACAAACGATGATCGAAGACCGGAAACAAACTGACAAGACCTGGGACACCGCGCTCTACGACGGCAAGAATGCCTTCGTATGGAAATACGGAAAGGGCGTAATGGAACTGCTGGCTCCCCGTAGCGGCGAACGCATACTCGACCTCGGTTGCGGCACCGGCCACTTAACAAACCAGATTGCCTTGGTTGGCGCCGAAGTGACCGGCATGGACAAATCGACGACGATGATCGAAGCCGCCCGTGAACTTTATCCCAACCTGCGTTTCGAGATTGCCGATGCCTCTGACTTTCACTTCGATCAACCGTTCGACGCGGTTTTTTCAAATGCCGCTATTCACTGGATGAAGGATCAACAAGCCGTTGCCCGATGCATATGGGAAGCGCTCAAGCCCGGCGGCCGCTTCGTTGCGGAGTTCGGAGGCAAAGGAAACATTCGGACGATACGCAGCGCACTGACTGACGCGGTCAATGCGGCGGGCGCGGAGGTCAGCGTCGAACCGTTCGCTCGCTACTACCCCACCATTGGCGAGTACGCGACACTGCTCGAAGCTCAGCGCTTTCGAGTCGGCTTTGCATCGCACTTCGATCGGCCTACTAAACTCGACGAGGGTGAAAACGGCTTGAAGAATTGGCTGTTGACCTTCACGGACAACATCATCGAATCGCTTCCGGCAAACAAGCGGGAAGAAGTAATCGCCGAAGTCGAGCGGAAACTCAAGCCGATTCTCTTTCGAGACGGAAGCTGGTTCGCCGATTACAAACGCATCAGGATCGTCGCCATCAAGCAAGACTGATACGCCTGCGCCAATGGAACGTCACTTTGCTACGCTGCTGTCGCCTTCATACGGGAAGCGATGAATCGCTCTGACGCATTCGCTCAAAGCCTGCAATAGCGATTCGCCCCAGCCGCACGGCAAGAACGGCGCGGTCTTCTGGTTGGTCTGTTTGTCGGCTTCCGCGAAGAATCGCATGTGATATTGGTTTCGATCGACGTACTCTTTCACGGTTATCATGAATTCGACGTCGCCGTCAGGCTGGCACTTTTTCATTGAGAAGAAGTGGAGCTGTGCAAGTTCGTCAGAAGGTTGTGTCTGCGCAAAAGTCCATTCAGACATTCTTCACTATCCTTTCTAAGATGGTCTCTGTCGTCTTCCAGTTTGATGAGACGAGCTATTCAACCTCGATCATGAGCCTCGCGGGATCACAGGTCGGGAAGGGTGGCTTGCCCCCGGCTGCGGAAGCTTGTTGCGGGTCTGACATAGCGAAACCTGCGTATGATTTCTTCCCGCGAGTAATCCGTTGGCGGCCACCACAGCAAATCGCCCGCACCCAGCCCAAGCCCGCTCCTGTGCGTGAGCAAATCGCGAATAGTCATCTCGCGCGTGACGTAGGGATCGTACAACTGAAACGCCGGAAGGTGCTTGACGACCTGATCATCCCAGGTGATCTTGCCTTCATCGACGAGCATCGCCAGCGCGGCGGCCGTGAATGCTTTTGTGTTGGAAGCGATTCCGAACAGCGTGTTCTCATCCACCGGCGTCAGTTCGCCGAGCTTTCGTACGCCGTAGCCTTTCGCCAGCACGACCTTGCCGTCTTTGACGATGGCAACCGCGAGACCCGGGACTTCGAATTCTTTCAACACTCGAGCGGCATAGGCGTCCATGTCCGCGGGAGCACCAGTCTGAGCGGTCTGAGCGGGCGCCAATGAGGCGGCCAGCACCGCAAGCAAAACAGGCGCGAGGAAATGAGTCTTGAGCTTCATAATCACCTCTCCAGCGATTCCCTTGAGACATAAGGAAACCATGTATCGAGGCATTGATCAATTGGGACGCGGCGGGGACGCGGCAAAATCTTCCGGCATACCCACCTCGTGAGAGGTGGGACGCTGATGCTGCAGCCTACAAATGCGCCTTACCTAGCGAGCCGACTCGACCCGTTCGATACCATACCCACCTCGTCAGAGGTGGGTGTCTGATGCTCAAGCCTGCGGAACGCCCACCGAGTTTTCCAGGTCCTTTTGCAGACTGCAGCATCAGTAACACATCTATGACGAGGTGGTATGACAGAGGCTCGATCTTCACCCATCGTGCCAATCTCGCGTAGGCCGTAACATCACGGACCCCCTCTGACGAGGTGGGTATGAAAGAGGCTTGAGCATCTTCAGCCGCCCGGCCAATCTCGTGTAGGCCGTATCATCACGGACCCACCTCTACGAGGTAGGTATGCCCTTTGACCTGGGTATGCCCATTGGCTTTTTGAAGCTCATCATCATAGAATGAGCGCCGCGCTCGGCTGACTCAAGCGCCCGAAACATTCGCTGAGCAGTTCGCAGGCGGCGCTCATCTTTAACGCCGCGTGCGCCTCGAAGAACGCAGCCCACGGAGGAAGCCATGAAATTCAACTGGTTCCATCTCATGCCGTATCGCTGGCTCCCGGAAGATTTCCGCGAGCGCTATCACGGCGTCTGGGTAGATCTGCCGAACTCGCTCTACGACCCGGAGCGGGGCCACACGCTCTACAACGAATACCTCGACATGCTCGAATACGCCGACCAACAAGGCTTCGATGCAGTTGGCGTCAACGAGCATCATCAAAACGGCTACGGGATGATGCCGTCGCCGAACCTGATGGCAGCCGCGCTTGCCAGGCGCACTTCCAAGGCGATGCTATTGGTGCTCGGCAATTCAATCGCGCTCTACAATCCGCCGACGCGTGTCGCCGAGGAGTTTGCCATGCTCGACGTGATTTCAGGCGGACGATTGATCGCCGGATTTCCGGTCGGCACGCCGATGGACGTCAACTTCTGTTATGGGCAGAACCCGGTCACGCTTCGCGAGAAGTATCGCGAAGCGCACGATCTGATCCTCAAAGCGTGGCAAGAGCGCGAGCCGTTTGCGTGGAACGGAAAGTACACCAAGTTGCGATACGTCAACTTGTGGCCGCAGCCTATCCAAAAGCCGCACCCGCCAATTTGGATTCCAGGCACCGGCTCGATTGAGACGTGGGATTTCTGCGCCGAGCTCGGCTACAACTACAGCTACCTTTCGTTCAGCGGTTACAAGCGAGCGCGAAAGGTGCTCAACGGCTACTGGGAACGCATGGCGGCGCTTGGCAAGGAGCCGAATCCTTACAGTTGCACCTTCTTCCAACAGATTTGCGTCAGCGACACCGACGAGGCGTGCGAGCGCGAATGGTGGCCGCACGTGAATTATTTTTTCAACAAGTGCCTGCATCTCTATCCCGGGATGATGGGGCCGCCGGGCTACATGACTGAAGCCTCTATCCGCGCGGGCGTGGTCGCGCAGGCCGGCAACACTTCTTTGAACATGGGCGGAAACAAGAGTTGGAAGGAGCTGGTCGACGGCGGGTACATCATCGCCGGATCCCCTGAAACAGTTCGTCAGCAGGTTGAGGAACTGGCCAAGAGCTTGCGCTGCGGTCATCTCGGCGTTGCGTTGCACATCGGTTCCGCGCCGATGGAACTGACCAACCGCTCGACGTACCTGTTCGCCAACGAAGTGATCCCGCACGTGCGCTCGATCTGGAGCGAGTGGGAAGATCACTGGTGGCCGAAGGCGTTGCCCGCAGACAAACGCGAACAACCGGGTAGTCACAACGCCGAGGTGCAAGCCCGAGCCGAACGACCGACGGAGGTGACGGCATGAGTGATACACCGCGATCTACACTGCTCAACCTCGGCGACGGCCGACCGGCGGTTCAAGTCCTCGAGGGCGGCGACGGCTCGCCGCTTTTTTTCCTTCACGGCGCGGGAGGCATCGCCGCGTGGGAAGGCGTGCTGCAGATGCTTTCGAAGAAGCATCACGTGTACGCGCCGCTGCTGCCCGGCTTCGGTCAGTCAACCGGGCTCGAGTGTTTGGAGGATCAGTTTGATCTGTTCCAGCACGGCTTCGATGTGATTGAAGCGCTCGGGCTCGATCGGCCTTACGTTGTGGGCGAATCGCTGGGCGGCTGGATGGCTGCGGAGATGGCCGCCCTGCGGCCCCGGGAGATTGGCCGTTTAGCGCTGACCGCGCCCGTCGGATTGTGGCGCGATGAAGCTCCGGTAGTCGATCTCTTTGGCAGCATGGCTCATGAACTGGCCCCGTATCTTTTTCACGATATGAGCTGCCCGGCTGCGCAGCAGATGCTTGGGCTGACCCAGCTCTTCAGCGACAAGGATGATCGGACTCAGGAGCAGATCGAAACGCTGATCGGGATGTCGCGCGGCTTCCGCACAGTTGCCAAGTTCCTCTTCCCGATTCCTGAAAGCGGACTCGAGCGGCGGCTGTGGCGGATCAAAGCGCCGACGCTCATTGTGTGGGGTGAGCAGGATCGATTCATCTCGCCGATGTATGCGGAGATCTTTCGCGAGAAGATTGCGGGCGCCCAAGTCGTGAAGATCCCCAACGCCGGGCACCTGATCGGCCTCGAGTCGCCCGAACCATATGTGGCTGAGCTGCTGCGTTGGGGGCAAGGGCAGCGAGCATGATGTTTGTAGTCCCGCCTTCAGGCGGAAGTTTGTAGCTCGTTCACCATCTTGGCGCCAGCCAGCGGATACGAACTTCCGCCTGAAGGCGGGACTACAAACGTCACGGGAAACGAGCGAGTGAAGCGTAAACACGTCCGATTGATTTCATTGTGTGTGATTGCCGTGATGCTCGCCGGCATCCCGCTGCTGGCGGCGCAGACTGCCGCTGCCCGCGGACAAGCCGCGCGCAAGCCCAATATCGTTTTCATCCTCGGCGACGACCTGGGCTACTGCGACGTGAGCATGTACGGATGCAAGGAGATCCCCACGCCCAACATCGATTCGATTGGAAAAAACGGCATCAGGTTCACCAACGCCTATGTCTCGGCGCCGGTGTGCAGCCCTTCGCGGGCGGGATTGTTGACCGGACGCTATCAGCAGCGCTTCGGCTTTGAGTTCAACGCCGGGCCGTTGCAACGAGCGATCAGCAACAAGGATATGGGATTGCCCTTGTCCGAAATCACCCTGGCGCAGGTGATGAAGAAGGCCGGCTACGCGACGGGGATGATTGGCAAATGGCATATCGGGATGAACGACCGGTATATGCCCACGCAGCGCGGCTTCGATGAATACTTCGGCTTCCTGTTCGGCGCGAACCTGTATATCGATCCGAACAAGCCTGGTGTTATGAGCAGGCCCGGCGCCGTCGAGGGCGGTGGCAGCAACATCAGCACGCGGTCGCCGCAGAACCCGATCTATCGCAACACGACCCCAGTTGAAGAAGATGAATATCTGACCGACGCTTTCGCGCGCGAAGCGGTCGCCTACATCGATCGTCATCAGAAGGGACCCTTTTTTCTCTACGCGCCGTTCAACGCGCCGCACGAGCCTTTTCAGGCGACGCAGAAATATCTGGACCGCTTTCCGAATGTGAAGGACGAGCGGCGTCGCGTTTATATGGCGATGGTCAGCGCGCTGGATGACGGCGTCGGCGCGATTCTCAAGAAGCTGCGCACCACGGGCTTGGAGAAAGACACGCTGGTGGTTTTCCTGAGCGACAACGGTTGCGCGACCTACAGCCGCGCTTGCACTAATGATCCGTTGCGCTTCGGCAAGCTGACGCATCTGGAAGGCGGATTCCGCGTGCCGTTTGCGATGCAGTGGCCGGGACATTTGAAAGCGGGAACGGTGAGCGATCAGGTGATTTCATCGCTGGATCTGTTTCCGACGGCGGCATCCATTGCGGGCGCGGAACTGCCGAAAGAGAGGGTGCTGGACGGGGTCAACCTGATGCCGTATCTGACCGGACGAAACAAGACCGCGCCGCACGAAGTCTTGTGCTGGCGCAATGGCTCGAACGCCGCGGTTCGGAAAGGCAACTGGAAATTATTCAAAGGCGGAGATCACTACTGGCTTTTCGATTTGTCGAAAGACATCGCGGAGCAGACGAATCTCGCGGCCCGGCATCCTGAGATCGTCGAGCAGTTGAAGAAGGAACTCGCCAAATGGGAAGCGCAGATGAAGGACCCGATGTGGCCTTGTCGCAAGGCGCCCGGCACGTGGGAAGTTGACGGCATCAAGCTCGACATCTGTGTTTGAACTTTTGCTTCCTCGAATCCCACCCACGGCACAGTGGGTGGATTGTTCAAGCCCAGCCTACAAAGGGGCGCACCCGGATTCCCGTTTTTCCTCTCCTTCTCTCCCCTCGCGGCGCGAGGGGAGAGAGATAAACAAAAACAAAGGGGGCTGGCGGCTCTCTTCGTAGGCTGAGCTTGAACAATCCACCCACTGACCGTGGGTGGGATTCCGGGAGTTTTCAGAGTCTCTCTCAGAGGTGATGCGCGAAAACCTGACGCGCCCCCTACTCGATTTGCAACTTTGACAGGATTGTTGACGCCAAGTTATATTTCGCTTTCAGAATGAACTCTCGCGTTTTAGTTCTGAACGCTTCGTTCGAGCCGATCAATGTTTGCACGGCTCGGCGCGCGGTCGTGTTGATTCTCAAGGGCGTCGCCAACGCCGAAGAAAGTTCCGCCCAGTGGTTGCACTCCTCGCGATTTTCGATGCCGATGCCATCGGTCATCCGGCTGATGGAGTACATTCACATTCCGTTTGAGCGAAAGAGCCTTTCGCGCAAGAACATCCTGCTTCGCGATCACAACACCTGTCAGTACTGCGGGCGCGTGTTCCCGCCTCAGGACCTGACGCTCGATCACATCACACCCCGATCGCGCGGGGGTGATTCCGCGTGGGAGAATCTGGTGGCCTGCTGCCGCTCGTGCAACAACCGAAAAGGCGACCGCTCTCCGGAAGGCGCGGGGATGAGGCTGCTGAAGCGTCCGCAAGCGTACAACCTCCACGTCAACCGTCAGATCATCCGCTATTTGGGCCGCGCCGACGAAGCGTGGCGCAAATACCTCTTTTACTAATTGCGGATTGCGGATTGCGGATTGAATGTCGCTGGTGACTGAGCTATCCTCAATCCGCAATCCGAAATCCGCAATCCGCAATGCTTACTGATGAACCCATTCTTTGAGGCTGTCTACGAAGTTCAAGAAGCTACCCTGATGGCCGCCCGCGCGTTCCGGCGCGCCTTATCAAAGCCTCGTTACTTGCGCGAGATCACCACCCAGATGGACCTGATCGGCGTCGGGTCCATACTGATCATCGTGTTGACCGGTGCATTCACCGGAGGCATCCTCGCGCTTAACACAATTCCCACGCTGAAAGATTTCGGCGCCACTGCGAAGACAGGCGAGCTCGTTATGACTTCGCTGGTGCGCGAGATGGGGCCAGTGTTGGCCTCGTTAATGCTTGCCGGCCGCGTAGGTTCAGCGATCGCCGCCGAGCTTGGCTCGATGGTCGTTTCGGAACAGGTAGACGCCATGCGCGCGCTGGGGACCGATCCGATCAAGAAGCTTGTGTGGCCGCGAATGCTGGCGCTTATGGTAATGTGTCCCGCTCTGACGATCCTTGCGGATATGGTCGGATCAGTCGGAGGATGGGCCGTATCGAGCTCGTTGCTGGGGGTCCCAAGCTCGGTCTATATTCGCTCGGCTAAAGACGCGCTGACATACACTGATCTCTTCGGCGGGCTCCTCAAACCGCTAGTGTTTGGCTTCATCATAGCGGTCGTAAGCTGCCGCGCCGGACTGCGCACTCACGGGGGCACAGTGGGAGTCGGGCGCTCGACCACCCAGTCGGTGGTGTTGTCGGATATTTTGATACTGGCGGCGGATTACTTCCTGCAAACACTGATTCAAGCTTTGCCTGAGATCGTGCGGCTGGCCCGCAAGTTTTACTAGCACGTAACTATGTCAGAACAGATACACGGCGCAATTGAGTTTCACGACGTGACGATGGCCTATGAGGACCGGGTCATCCTGGACGAAGTGAGTTTCACGGTAAATCCAGGCGAGACCAAGATTGTCATGGGCGGGTCGGGGACGGGCAAATCCACGATTCTCAAACTCGTGCTCGGACTCATAAAGCCGCAGGGTGGCCGCATACTGATCGACGGCGATGACGTCACCGGGATGACCGAAGCCGAACTAACCACGGCCCGCAGAAAAATAGGCATGGTCTTTCAGGATGGCGCGCTGTTCGATTCGCTGTCGGTTTACGAGAATGTCGGCTTCCGCCTGTTCGAGCAGGGAGTGCCGGAGGACGAAATCGAAGAGGCCGTCCGGCGGATGCTTCGGTTCGTCAATCTCGAGGAAACGATGGAAATGATGCCCTCTGAGCTGTCGGGCGGAATGCGGCGCCGAGTTGGCATCGCCCGCGCTCTTGTGGGCAGCCCGAAGCTGATACTTTTTGATGAGCCAACGGCAGGGCTGGACCCGCCGACCGCCCGTACGATCCTCGAGCTTGCGATGAAGCTCCGCGACCTTGAAGGAGTCAGCTCGATCTTCGTGACACATAGGCTGGAGGACATAAAGCTGCTGTCTTCGTCCTTCGCGACGATTGGCGAAGGCGGCGATGTGGAGTTCCGCTCCGAGGAAGGAAGCTTGTGTCTGATCAACACTCGCTTCATTATGCTCAAAGAAGGCAAGGTGATTTTCAACGGCACCGATGAAGAGCTCTGGATCAGTGAAGACCCTTATATCCAGGATTTCTTTAGGGTGGCGTGACGGGAGAAGTCAGAGGTCAGAAGTCAGAAGCCAGGAGAGTCAGAGGTCAGAAGTCAGAAGCCAGGAGAGTCAGAGGTCAGAAGTCAGAAGTCAGAGGTAAGAAGTCAGAAGTCAGAGGTCAGAATGCAGAAGTCAGATATCTCAGAAGTCCGGGCCTCCGACCTCCGACCCTGACCTCTGACCTCTGACTTCTGACCTCTGATCTCTGACTTCTGACCAACGGAGGTTGTTATGCCAAGACAGAAAACCAAATTGTCTGAGTTGCGGGTTGGGATATTGGTGGTCGCGACCATCACGATCCTGATCATCTTCATACTGAGTGTCAGCGGCGGGATTCCATTTTTTCAAAACAACTCAACCTACACGACTCGCTTTGCGGCAGCCGACGGACTGAAGAACGGCGACGAGGTTCGCCTAGCCGGCAAGAACGTCGGCAAGGTTGAAAGCGTCGAGTTCGGAGCCGTACCCACCAGCAAAGACGAAAAGCCAATAGTCGTCGTCATGGCCGTCGAGTCCAAAGAAGTCGAGGGCCGCATTCGGAGAGACTCGCAGGCTGTTTTGGCTCAGCAAGGGTTTCTCGGCGAGCGGGTCATCGACATAACCCCTGGCACGACGGGCGCGGAGCCCATACCCGATCGCGGTGAGATACCTAGCGCGGACCAGTCCGGACTGGCGCAGGTATTCGCGGGCGCGAGCGATATCCTCACCCAGTTCAATACGGTCGGCAAACAGCTTCAGGAGTTGATGGACAACATCAATCAGGGCAAAGGCACGATCGGCAAGCTGCTTCACGACGATGCATTCTATGTGAATCTCAACCGCGCGATATTAGAGTTTCAAGATATTGGCGCTCGCGTGGGCAAAGGTAACGGCACGATCGCCCGTTTGCTCAACGATCCCAAGCTCTACGATGATCTGCGCGGCGCGACCAGTGACGTTCAAGGCATCGTCTCCGATGTGCGAGCAGGCAAGGGAACGATAGGTAAGCTGATAACCGACGAGCAGTTTTACAAGCAGGCAACTGAAATTCTGGCGAAGTTCAACTCGACGACTGAGAAGCTCGACAAGATCGCCGCCGACATCGAAGCAGGACGTGGCTCGCTCGGCAAGTTCATAAAGGACGAGAAACTGCACGACGACGTGCAATCGACAGTCGCGTCATTCAGGAGCATCAGCGACCGCCTCGATAAGGGAGAAGGCTCTGCGGGCAAGCTGCTTCACGATGATAAACTTTATAACAACCTCAACCAGACCACGGCCGAGATGGTCAAGCTGTTGTACGACTTCCGGCAGAACCCAAAGAAGTATCTCAGCATAAAGCTGAGTTTGTTCTGACATGGATCGGGCCGATGCCGACAGTCGCGCTAAGCCGCTGCTCGTCGATGATCGCGCGCTTGTGGAATCCTGCCTCGGCGGGGAGCCCGACGCGTGGGAAGCGCTCATCCTCAGGTATCAGCGGCTGATCTACTCGATTCCAATTCGCTCGGGGTTTTCGCCGGTTGATGCGGCGGACATCTTCCAGTCGGTGTGCTTGAAGCTCTTCCAGAAACTGACAACACTGCGTAAGCAGGAAAAGATAAGTTCGTGGCTGATGACTACCACAACGCGCGAGTGCTGGCGCGTGGTCGAGAAACGCCGGCGCGAGGCTCAGCCTTCGATCTACGACGACGACTATGAACGAGACATCGTCAATCGCCTCGCCTCCGCGGAGCCCCTCGCCGATCAGCGCCGCATCGCGCTCGAGCGACATGAATCTCACTCGCGGATCGGTGGCCGGCGTCGCGTTCGGAAAGGCGAGCATAAGCGTAACCGGCACTAGACAAGTGTTCACACTGGAAGCTCACATGCTGAGCGTGCGCACGACGTACAAACTGGTTGTGGATGGCAACGCCCTCGCTTCGAACGCTTCGGCGAGCCTGGGAAGTCTCAGTTTCGCATTCGTTGGTGAGCCGGGCCGCGCGCCGTTGCCAGGGCCGATCGACCCGGTGACTAAGATCCGTCACGTCGAACTGCGCGACTCGCTTGACCGGGTTGTTCTTCAGGGGAACTTCACCGCGGACAACGGCAGTCCCGTTGGCGGATTCCTTGAAAGAGAAGCGCGACTGGTCGCGACAGGCGTTCTGCCGCAAGCAGCAGGCAGCGCCTCGGTCCGGATCGAAGCGCTGCCCGACGGCACGAGACGCGAACAGCTAAGCATGGCGGCAGAAGGGCTGATCTCGGGAGCGAGCTACCGTTTGATCGTAGACGGCACAAATGTTGGCAGCACAATCGTCCGATCAGGGTTCTTGCGGGTGACCTTGACCAGCGACGGGTCGAGCGGCCAGTTGCTTCCGCCATCGCTCAGAGCGGTGAGCAACATCAGACACATCGAGCTGCAAGATGCGGCTGGCCATGTCGTCTTGCAGGGAAACTTCAACGCCAGTCAGTGAGTAACATAGACTTTACTTGGACTGCGGCGCGGTCAGTGCGTTCGCCCCGCTTTGGCTGATTGATTCAGAGAAGAAAAGGAAAAGCGGCGCGAACGCACAGATAGGAAGAGAACAC
>JBBPIG010000050.1 GCA_038040445.1 Acidobacteriota bacterium
TGCACGCAAAGCGATTGTTGGATAAGCCGAGCGGGCCGGTTTGGTTTCCATCTTGCTTGTAGACATACTCGGCGGAGGCGCCCCAGGGTAGGGTTATCCGGCTTAGTTCTCCTAGTCCGCGAGACGCTTCAGAAATGTACTCAACCGGCTCACCGCAATAACTTCTGAATTCTATTGGGGGGCTGATCGTGTCGATCGTGTCTGAGTTATAGTCGAAACTGATCTGCCTTGTAATGTTGGGCTCCGTTTGTGGGAGCACTATTGAAGTAATGACCTTAAACTCTTCACCGAGAATTGTCCCCCAGTTGCCGCATAAGCGATCACCTGCATTGATCGCCTTGCCGGTGAGCGTCTTGTTTGCGAAGTTGACGGTGGTGGTCTGCGAGATTCCGCCAACCGTCTTGTACTGCACGAGACCAGTGTCATTCGCCGCAATATGGGTGTAGCTTATTTGTCGCCCGGTCTGCACATCCGTACAGGTGGTGGTAACATCTCCCGCCAAGTTGGTAGTGGAATTGATCCCTATGCTGTTCCCGTTTGTGTCCGTTATTTGTTGGGCATAGGTCGATTGCGCTCCGAATTGGGTTATCTTCGTACCATCCTGCATATACACTTCCCATCCGATCGGGCCTCCCAACGGGTATATGACAGCCCACAAAAAGCTTCCGTCGTAGGAGTAGTAGCGCATAGGCTGGCCGGTGTTGTAGGGGGTGTTCTGGTAGAAGCCCTGGCGCCAGGTCTGATTGCCAACGCCGGTATAGACCTGGCCCTCAGGAGAACGCAGTTCGTGAGTTGCTCCATCCGGTGTGTGGAGCACCATTTTGTATCGATAAACAAAGGCAGCCTGGCACTGCGCACGCGCCGCGAGACATGCCAGATCATCTGGCAAGCACTCACCGCAATCAACTTCTGCGTCATAATCAGCGAAGAGCTGCTCTAAACCGTACCCGACTTGGATTAGCCAACCCCCGTCGTCGCTTCGCTGATTCACGTAGTACTCCCAGGGCCGTGCATGATTCGAATCCGGCTGCATCTTGAAGGATTTCATATCCCATAGCTTGCTGTTGTAGTTGGCGCGAATTGACCAGGAGAGCTTTCCACCAGCTATGGGAGGCAAGGAGGCGAGAGGGATTGAGATGTTCACGTTGCCGTTCGTTAGGTTGACAGTCTCTATGTCGGAGACTGCAAAAGAACCGTTTCCACCCATTCCGCGATCCGGCTTTGCGGCGGGATCGAGCTGTTGAGCCTGCGCAACAACTATCGCGCAGCACAGTGCAATCGCTGTCATCCACAGAGTACGAACGTATCTTTGCAATCTCATAATCAAAGCCCCCTGCTCCGAGAGAGTTGGTTCTAAATAGCCCGATCCCTTACCTAGATCCGTAAGCAAAGGAAGTGAACACAAGCTCCATGATCACCTGCTTGTTTCTGCTCCACCTGATTCGACCAGGCGCTAGTTCGCCCTGCCGACCGCTCCATTCGAGAAGCTCAGCCATGATGGGTTGTCCTTGTTCGCTTGAGATGATGCGTTCCAGCAGTCCGGTCTCTGAATTGAGGTAGAACATCCGCCACGAGCTTTCCGGCTTGGTCAACCCTGTTCTGTTTGGTTCGTCGACCCTTACGACACCCCAGGCCGGCCCACTATAGCCCTGAGACTGGAGCGCTTCTTCGGGAACCACTTGTCTCGCAACGGTGTAGTAGCTTGCGCCGCGCAACTGGGCCAGGATGAACTGGTCCGGGCTATCAAGCGCGAGCCTTTCAACAAAAGAGCGCTCGATGGCTGTGGGTGAGGGGTTAGCCGATAGAGCCCCTTGCTTTGCGGTCCAGGCCAGCGAGACAGGTCCGCCGTTGAGCGCGATCTTAACATCCTCGCCGTCCTCGTTCTGGGTGCGGACGATTCGCACTAGAATGCGATCCGCGCCAATTGTCAGAGTGCCTGCCAAGATCGTCCGCTCTCTACCCGAACCGACAAACCGTTGTCCGAGTTTATGGCGCAAGCTATTGGCTTGAGGCTGGGACGACAGTCTGGTCTGTAGCCGTCCGAGGCGCGATGCCCCGCCACTTTGGACCAGCGGTAAAGTGGTTGAGGGTCGGGCCACCATTGAAGCCGGCAGCGTCGCATGGGTGTAGGCGCGAACGGCGGCCGCCAGCAGTACGCTGCCGATTAGGAGGACCACCACCGACCACAAGATACCGACTCTTGAGTTGGCGATCCTTGTCATCAGAGAGCCTCCCTCGTCCGGCCTATCCATCTTTGAATGTCTCATTGCTTCCTCCTCCTCGAACACTCGTCGTTCAGAAGTTATCTTGCTGGCAAAGGTAGATCCCCAGGACTGCCCCACTGTTGTACTCTGACTGTGCCGTCAGAGCTGTTGATGCTATAAAAATACCCGGTTGAAGGCCGGTACACGGCAATGTCTGCCTTGCCATCTCCGTCGTAATTAGCCTGAACGGGCTTGTCGTCAGGACTGCCAAACTGCTGGACTGTGAATGTCCCGTTGGAGCTGTTCATGATGTACCAGTAGCCCGTTGACGGTCGGTACACCGCAATGTCAGCCTTGCCGTCTCCGTCGTAATCAGCCGGAACGGGCTGATCGCCAGGACTGCCAAACTGCTGGATTGTGAATCCACGTTGGAGCTGTTCATTAGGAAGCTCGCCGACAGCCAGCTTTACCGACAACGAAGAACAAATAACACGCACCCTTTTGTTCGCTACTAGGAATGACGCGAATCGCAGTCCGCGTAATGCAGTTTTCTTTAAAGAGTTTCTTTCGCTCGCAAATGCCCTAACCTCTGCTGACCATCAACCAAGTCTCTGCTGCTTCTTTGCACGCCTCTGCTTGCCCGCCCGCAGCAAACGCAAAGCAATGACACTTCGTGAACGCACAGTCTTGACGGATATTTTTGGCTTACGAGAAGTGCTTATCCACAACACCAACCAGAGCGGCCGGCTCAATAGGCTGGAGCAAAACCTCATCGGCGCCGGCTGACAAGGCCTCCTCGATCACCTTACTGCTGCCCGTCACCATCACCACCGCTGTCATCCTGCGGTGGTCAAGCGTTCTGATAAATCTGACGAGCTGGACTCCGTTCGGTCCGGGCACGTCGTAGCCCAGGAGCACGACGTCGTAGGGCGTGCTGCTGGCCAATCGCTCTATCGCGAGGTCCTGATCACCGCAGGTGGTCACCTGCCACCCACGTTCCTCAAAGATCCGGGCCATTGAGTTTGCGACCGAGGTCGAGCCCTCTATCAGGAGTATTGACTTCATGGGACATGCAGTGGAAAAGAGAAGGGAATGCGCCGCGGCCGCCCTTCCCCAGTCCTAACCTTCGCTGCTCGGCGCACCCTCCCTAGCGGTCAAGACGAGAACATTTTGCGCTTGGATCAACCGGACCCCTTGCAGCGCTCACAACAATGCGAGTTGCCACCGTTTTCGCGCGACGCAATGAGTAATGTCGCAGACTTAAGATTCTCCGCGCGCCATTGAGCGGTCCGCGACCACTGTGATAGCCACGGCGCGTTCTGAATCTATGCTAGTTGGGACAGTGTTTACACTCTAAACCCGGTTTGAATATATCACAGCGGGCTTATCTTATGCCCGGCTTTTGAGTATGTCAATGAATATTTTCAATATCCCCGGATAATATTCCTGGAGGCGCAGGTCCCTGCCTGCTTGGCGTTGCGCTAGAAGAGGCGGGCAGGGATGCCTGCGCTCCCAGGCTATTTACCTGACGTCTTTTGGGTCGGGCCTTCAGCTTCATAACCCACCTGCCGAATTCACTCAGATCATTGGGCTCTGGCCGACGAGCTCGGGATGGACGCGGATGAGGTGTTTCATGTGTTGTGATGGGCGGCGTTGCTTCATATAATGGAGCTCCTAATGCTAGCCCCCCGGTTGGAGTCAGAGAGTTGTCTAGCGGTTACAAAGCAATTGCCTTCAAGCGCCGGCCGCAACGCCGTCGAGCGGCGGTCGTCCGTCACGTGCTGACCATTGCTTTGCTCGCGATGGTGCTCGCCGCGCCCGTCAGGGAATCCAAAACAGGCCACGCCGATTCCACCATAAACGGCAAGCTAGCCGAGCGATCATCCAACGCTCGGTTCAACTGCGGTTATGATCCGAGGGGGGCCGCTGACGAGTTGAGCAATCACCGGCTTAACGCACTCAAAATGAGCAGGCGGGATGACGGCACTAACATTGCCGCGCAGGCTCTATTTGGAGCGCAGGAGTTTCGTCCTTTAGCTGAAGATGTGGGCGACACCGCAGTCGTCGAGGATGACGGCACAATCCTGATTCCCCCGACCCAGTTCACGCTCAAGAAGAGCTCGGTCCTTTTCACGCCTGACGGCGACGGCTATCGAATCTCGAGCGGCGACGTTGGGTTCAGCAAAGACTTCGGGTACAGGCTCGGATTCTTTTTCGGCGCGGATAACAGGCTCGGCGAGGCCGACAACGGATACCGCGATGTCACGTTGATTGGCGCACAGTTTCCCTTCTACGGCGTTTATTACGATACGATCTACATAGGGACGAACGGATACATAACCTTCACGCAAGGGGACACCACCGCTCGCATATCACCGGCCGCGCTCGCCAGCGAGCTGCCACGCATCGCGCCGCTCTGGGCCGATCTCGAGTTGATCAATTCGGGAGAGCTTTACTACAACCGGCTCGAAGGGCGGCACGTCGTCACCTGGAACGGCGCGGGTCAACCTTCCTACGGCGGCATCAGCACGTTTCAAGCCGTGCTGTATGACGACGGGCGAATCGCCTTCGTCTATAGGAAAGTGAAGGCGCAGGCCTCGCTGGCCGGCATCTCGCCCGGTCACTCCGCGTTAGATTCACAACCGGTTGATTTTTCGAGCCCGCCCGCTGAAAGAATTGCCGGTCCGCTCTTCCAAACTTTCGGGAAACAGCAGCGCCTCGATCTGCCCGCGCTGCTTCGGGCCTTTTATCGCACTCATTCCGATAGCTTTGACACGGCATACATTTGGACTGAATTTGTTTACGACAATGGTTTGGGCGTCGCGCACGAGTTCAACGTTCGGAACGATATTAAGGGAATCGGCTTGCTAAACTTTGATCGTGGCGCAGCCTATGGAAGCCCGGCGACGCTGTCTTCGATCATAACTATGGGGAACGAAGCGGACTGGCCCTCGGACCCTCAGGCGCACGCTGCCGGACTGAACTCAGCGATAAGCATAGTTTGCCACGAGCAGGGTCATCGGTGGCTGTCTTATGTTCGATTCGACGCAGAGCACGACATCAAGGATGACCTTCTCGGCCGCGAAAACGCGCACTGGAGCTTTCTGGTCGATACGCGGACAAATGCGGAAGGGAGCTTCTCGTCGCTGATGGAGGGCAATGCATGGCGCGACAACGCCAGTGGCACGTTCACTACAGTTGAATCCGCGGTGAACTATTTCACTCCGCTCGATCAGTACCTCATCGGGTTGCGTTCGGCGGAGGAAGTAGGTGAATTGTCGTATCTTTCCACCGGCGCGGAACTGAAAGAAATCCTCCGTTCGAAATCTCCGGTCTCCGGATTCTCAACCAGCGCGGTGCGCAAGACGCTTTCCGTTGCTCAGATCGTGGAGCGGGAGGGACCGCGCATCCCGGATGTAGTAAGCGCGCCGAAGCAGTTTCGTGTAGCTTTCATTCTGCTCACCGAGCTAGGCTCGACACCTTCAAACGCTGCGCTGCAGAAGATCTCGCGATACCGCGACTCGCTGCTGAGATATTTTTCGGTGGCCACGGGAGGACGCGGCTCGCTGGACGCCACGCTTAAAGAATGATCTGAATCAGAACTTTCGAGACGCAGCAACAGACTGATTTACGCTGTGTTGCTCAAAGCATTGCCAGCGCCGCATAGACCACGGATGACCCTGATTCGGCCGATTTGCGCCGATACGCGTTTTTTACCAGTGAAGCGAATGTTACTGGCCACTAGTTGCGGCTTTTGTTGTTCTGGGAAAGATTATTGGTGCAGATCTAAAGGCCAGATGCCGCCAGGCTCTTACTCGCTCGATTGCGTTTACCGGGGCCTCGATTTATGACTTTGATCTTGACCTGCCTGCGACCGAACTCCATCGCTTCTTTGAACGTGGGAACGTAGACGTCAACGATGCGGCCTTTTATGCGGCTCCCGGTATCCATCACCGTGTAAGTTCCGGTGTACCGTCCAGCGCGCAAGTGTACCACCGTCCCCATCGGCAATACTCGAGGGTCTGCGGCTATCATACCCGGTCGGGTATTGATGCCTGAAGCGGTGCGGCCCTTCAAGCAATACGCAGTCGCATTAAAGTCTACCAGGTCACTTTCGAGGAAAGTGGGAGCGGCCGCCGCTGCAACTTTGTCAGCGTCGATCACGAGCTGCGGCGACGTGCCCTCGGTACCAGCCGGTAATCTGATTTGCTCCGGTGAGCGCTTCGCCGTGACGATGTCCCTGGCAGTAGGGAGATCCTTGAACGAGCCCGGTATGTCGAGGGAATTGGCTTCCGAGGAACTCGCGCCGCTTACCGCAGGATCGTCGCCTGCTAACGCGTTGTCGAATGAGCCGCTAAGAGAGATAACCAGTATGAAACTTCCGAGGACAGACAAAGCTGAGGAGAGAACTCTGCGGAACCTCCTGCCAGGAACCGAATTCATTCCACCTCCAAATTGTTTCGCTACTGGTTTCGACCGAATGGAGCCGCTTAAGCGAAAAGTGTCACCCGGTTCGGCTCCGTGGGATTCAAAGTTCAACTGAGATCGCCTCATGAAAGAGGCTGAGTATAGCACGTGAAACCGCGTGTCAACCGGGCGCAAACTCCTATCGATATCGCCGATAGACCGGTTCTGCCGATTAGTTGCCAAGGAGCAAAGGCTTAAGGGGAGTCTTGCAAATTTCTTGCGTTCGCAGCAATCTGTCTAAATGTTGACAACAGTAAACGGAATCAGCATCGACTACCGCGACGAGGGCGTGGGCGTTCCAGTGATCTTTCTTCACGCGTTCCCGCTCAATCAAACCATGTGGGACGACCAGGTGGCCGCGCTGCGAAATCATTGCCGCGCAATCACACTAGATCTACGCGGGTTCGGTCAGTCGGACGCACCGCAAGGTCCGTACTTGATGGATCAGTTGGCAGCCGACCTGCGCGGGCTGATGGCGGTTCTTGACATTGATCGAGCCGTGCTCGTCGGGCTTTCGATGGGCGGTTACATCTCTCTGGCGTTCTATCGAAACCATCCTGACGCGGTGCGCGCCTTGGTGTTGGCAGACACTCGCGCCGGCGCGGACACACACGAAGCACGCGAGCGGCGATTGAACTCAGCGCGAAAAGCTGAACGAGAAGGCAGTCGCGCAATTGGCGAAGACGTGGTTCCTTTGCTGCTCGGTCGTACCACTCTCGAGAGCCGGCCCTCGGTAGTCGAAAGAGTGCGGACGATGATTGAAGGCAACTCGCCGCAAGGTATCGCGGGTGCTCAGCGCGGTATGGCTGAACGTCGCGATTCAACTGACATACTTCCCGGAATGGACGTTCCTGTGCTGATCATCGTTGGCTCGGAAGATACGCTCACACCCGTCGCCGAAGCCGAGAGTCTGCGCAGCAGCATTCGCGGCGCCTGGCTGCGGACAATCGAGGGTGCGGGCCATCTTTCCAACATCGAGCGACCTGAAGAGTTCAATGCCGTCCTTACCGAGTTCATTGAGCCGGTAAAGACAATGACGGATAGTGCCAAGTCCCGCTGAAGGTGATGGACCTGTTAGGGGCAGCTCGGTGGGCGCGCCTTGGTTGTGAAGGGCTCTTAAACAGCGAGGAGGGAGTCCTGCGAGGGGGCCCGCGTTCAGTGACGCGAATGCGCTCCGTGGAACTATGGATGGGCGATGACAACCAACGCCGGGGCACGGTTGAGTACGCATTGCAGGCACTTGCGTAGAGTTTCAGGATCAAGCGCTCCGAAGCTCTCGTCGAGCACGATTAGATCAGCACCTTGGAGCAGAGTCCGCGCAATATAAAGGCGGCTGCGTTCGCCCTGCGATAACTGCCATCCCATTTCGCCAACCATCTGCAGGATGCCCGCCGGCATACGGTCGAGGAGGCTGCCGAGCTCGAGCTCCCGGCATATCGTTTCTGCTTCTTGCAAGTCCTCAGTTCTTGGCGGCCACCCTCGGCCCATCAACAAATTAAATGCAAAGGTCCCCATAAAAACATGGTTCTCGTGGAACTGGGGCGCAGAAACAACTCGCTGCCGCCACCCATCCGGACCCAGGATGCCGCGATCAAGCCCGCCCAAGAGAAGAAGGCCAGATTCGGGGCTACGCAGGCCTGCCAGAATAGAACCAAGAGTAGATTTGCCACCGCCGGAAGATCCTTCAAGCAGCAGCCGATCGCCCGAGAAAACTTGCAGACCAACCTGCCGGAGGACAGGCTCCCCGCGGCCTCGATATCGAAAAACAAGATCGTGCGCCTCGATCACGACCTGTCTGTCTCCTGACACAAATGCGGCAGGGCGGAGCGCAAGATCAAATGCCGGAAGTCCTGAATACTCCGAGCGCGTAGCGGCCTCAAAGATCGGAGCAACCTGCTTCCACGAAACTGCGGCGCCCACCAGGTGTGATAAAACCGAAACGAATCGTTGAAGAGCCCGGTATGCCAAAATAATTCCGCCCAGACTCACTGCCAGCATCGCCAGAGAGCCACTGCCAGATACAAAGGCGGGCGCTAGTCCGATAAACCCGACAATTAACCACCCGCGCGGCACAAGCGTCTGCATCACCGCGGTCGTGTCCATATCTTTTGATATGTCGAGATAGCGTTCCAGTACCTGATCTTCCCCCTCGTGTCTGGATTCGGGCGCCTCTTGAGCCAGGCGAGTGCGGTGGCCCACCATCCGCTCGACAAGCTCATGGGTCATACCGAGACGCGCGTCAGTCCAGCGGCTCCGTTTTCTGAAGTACCGCCAACCAAGAAGCACAGCTAGAGCGCACCAGCCGAGAAGGAAAAACACATGAAACCAACCGCCCGCGCCCAGGCTGAGGATCATCCCCGCAAGGACAAGCTCAATCATCGCGACGAGCCCGACAAACCCGCCGCTCAAGGCAAGCGATTCTACAGCTTCTGATTCGATCACTCGCCCGAAGAGTTGACCGACTCCCTGGCGCTTGATCTCTTCTATGTCGAGTCGCAAAGCTCCAAAAAGCAGCCGCTGCTTGATCAAGCCTCCGGCGTCAATGGCAAGCATTCCTGCTGACCAGGTTGCCAGCAGTTTCAGCGGAATCATACTCAACAATAGTAAGGCCCATGCCAGCAGCCAGCCGCGGTCGAGACGGCCATGGAAGGCTGCTTGTCCCACTAACCACCAGGACAAGAGCAGCAGAAAGTATTGAGCGGTGTGCGCGCCAACGAGCGCAAGAAGGCGGCGCGGTAAGTGTGCCTGTCGCATCTGCTGCCGAAAGTCTGCGCTGGGAGATAGACGCAGGAGCCAGCAAGCGCCTGTTCGGACATTGCTGAGGCGCTCGCGAAGTATCGCTTCTGTGGCTCGCGCCCGGCGCCGTTTTGGTACGCCTGCCTTGTCGAGCATCTGCTCGAGCTGCACGGCCAGAGGGGCCTCGATCTTGTGGCATAACGCATGACGCACGTCATTAACCGGCAACCGATGTATCGCAAGATCAGGTCCCAGTACGGTAACTGAGCGCCGCTGTCCTTTGAGAAGAAGTAGGAATCGCGGTTGACCCTCTCCGGGCAAAGGAAGGAGCGCCGGAGCCACGCGGCGTATCAAATGGCTAATCTCCGCATACGGTGTTTCGATCGGTTCGGCCTCCAGCCCCAACCAGCTAGCGGCCCCTTCAATCCATCGCCCGAGCGCTCCGTCTTCACTCCACACGACCCAATCCGGAGGAGATGGCATGTCTACAAGCCGCGGAGACATACCGCTTTTCCGAGCAAGCGACTCTATTGCGTCGCCCATTCTGGACGCCGGCCAGGTTAGCTTGTCCATCTCGTACTTCATGAAGTCAGTTCTTTATCGCTGGTAACCAGGCGGCCCCGATCAAGCCGCAGCCTGCGCCAGGTGTCTCCCGACCACAGGCTCTGCAACACTGCTTCTTCCGCTTCGAGCAACGCTTTGTAGCGCGAGTTGGCTTGCGCTGCGAGAGCGCCTGGTGCTCCATCTTCGACTACACGGCCATCTTCTACAACAAGCACTCGCTCGAACCCAGTGGTCTCGGATACATCGTGGCTGATGCACAGAATAGTTGCATCCCGCCACAGGTCTCGCGTTCGCGCGAGAAATTCGCGCCGCTTCTCGCGTGTTAATCCGCGGAAGGGCTCATCGAGGATCACGAGCCTGGCCTCTGATCGCATCATCGCGCGACCGAATCGTACTCGCTGTCCTTCTCCGCCCGACAACAAAGAGCCACCTTCACCGAGCTGCGTTTGCAGCACGTCGGGCAGGTTCTCGAGTACCAGGCGCAGGTCGGCCTCTTGAATGACCTGTCCAAGCGAAAGCGCCGGATTGGCTGGCGCTCCGTAATGCAGGTTTTCATAGAAAGAACGATTCCAAAGATGAACAGCCGGATCGACCCATGCAGTCTGGCGCCGAAGCTGGTCCAGTAGCCGGCCGTCAATTGGCGCGCCGTCGATGAGCACCTGCCCAGCCGCGGCCCGATGCCATCCGAGCAACAGACCAACCAGGCTCGACTTGCCGGCGCCAGACGGCCCAACGATGGCGATGTGGCTGCCCGCTTCGACACTGAGGTCAAGCTTCTTGAGAATCGTATGCCCGCCTGCTCGGACGACCACGTCTTGCAAAGTAATGGCGATACCTCGGGTTGTGTCTGTCGAAGCCAGCGCAAAATTGGAATCCGCTTCCTGGGCGTATACTTCCTCCGGTGCTCCGAGAGGCTCGAGCAGACGCTGTGTAACATTGCGGTAAGATGGATACTGTCGAGCTGTCTGGGCTATCTCCTGTCCCAGCACAGGCAGATTGAGCGACCAATATAGAAGCAGCAACACTCCGTTCGCCTCACCTGCTCGAGACAAGTAGGCGAGCAGAAGCCAGGCAACCAGGCCAAAACCTAACAGAGACTGAAAGGCCTCGACCGATAAGACGGCTCGTTGAAGCGCGTGCGAGCTGCGTGCCCACTCGACGAGCATACTTTCATGCTCTCGTCGGATAGCCTTCTCCGCTCCATGAGTTCGCACCGCGACAAGGCCCAGGAGCGCGTCGAGGTAAAACCGGCTCAACGATCCGGTAAAGGTCCGCACGCGGAGGTCTCGCTCGGCTATCGGCCCTTGCACGAGCAAAGGCAAGGCTACCGCCAGGGCCGCTGCGGTTATTGCGATTGGCGCGCTTCCAGGATCAAGCCAGATAATTCCCGCCGCCGTCACTAGCAACTCCATTACCGTCCGAATAAGCTGACCACCGAGACCCGGCAGCAGGCGTATGCGATAGATGCTATGGCTTCTTTCTGCCATATCTGAAGTTGGCCGGCTCTGGAAGTAGCGATCGCCGAGACGGGGAATCTTCTCGAGAAACGCCATGCGCAGGCGGGCTTCAAGGCGCCGCCCAAGCCGGTATATCACTGCCGCCATTGGAAGCTCGATAAACAGAAGCGCTGTCATAAACACTACCAGCGCGCTGATTGCCGCAAAGCGCTGTTCGACCAAACTCAACTCGCGACGGAGATCGAGCAATCCTCGGAACAATATGGCTTCAACAACGCCGCCCATCGCCGCCAAAGTCAGCGCCATCACAACGGCCGATGGCGTAAGGAGCCCGTCGGCGCGCAGCCTTCGCAGAATCTCACGCCCCGGCTGTGCCGGCCGCTCATCAATCGCTGCGGCAACCTCGCGACAAAGAGCCGGCGATTCGGCTGCTCCACCAGCTCTTGCTGCTGCCGATTGATTCGGAGCCACTGCGCGCCTGCGGCGAACGCGCACAAGAATAACGCCTCGAAAAAGAAGTTCCTCATCTGACTCCGGACTGGCGGGGCGAACTAACCAGTAGGGGCTCGGGATAGTATCGCTTTGTCCTGGAGTTTCTTCCTTTGCTTGCTCGAACAAGGCAACAAGAACATTTGCTGCGTTACGGCCGTGACGCAGTCCGCCTGAGCGAATAATCGAAGCAACCATGCGCGCAGAAGCATCTAGCGCGGCGATCGTGTGCCAGCTTTTGTCCGACAGGGCCGCGTCGATATGGGCTTTGCCGGAGTCCTGCATTCCTATGTCTTTCAGGCGTCGCCGAAGTGTGCGAAGAAAGCCCTCTGATCCAGCCCACGCACGCCATGCCGATGCCGGAACAGGCGCGAGGTGCAGATATGAGTTGTTGATAAACTCTTCACAGGTCATCCAGCGACGCCCGCTTCCCGGGTCCATCATCTGCACAAACCGACCATGCCTGCGCCATAAGACCACGAAGTGGGTGAACCCATTGGGCAGACGGACGACCACGATGGCCGGCAAGGCTTCGGCCTCAGCAACCAGCAAATGGTCAACCGGGAGCATTTCTTGATCAGCCTCAAGTCCAAGCTGCTTTACAATCTCTTCCATCGTATCGATGGAGGTCCCATCAACATCGGTTTGGCATGCTTCGCGTAACCGGCCGTAGCTGACACGAATTCCAAAGCCCTCGAGCAAACACTTTATCGCGGCCACTCCACAGTCCATGCTCGATGTCTGAACAACCTCGGGCACGAGGAAGCCGCGTTTTACAGTCGAGGAAGCGGCGCTCACTTATGCACCTCTTGTTCGTTGTGAGACTCTGACGAAGAGGACGGCCCGGTGAGAAGTTTCCCGGCAGCGCGCAGTACAAGAGTCGCGGGGGATACGTGATCTATCTCAACTTCTACGGTTCCAGGCAATCCGTGTTGCAAAGGAATCGCGGACAGGGGGTTCGCACTTAGCAAAAATTCAACCCAAACTTTTCCGTCGCGTGCTTCGGTTGCGACGCTACTAACCGTGGCCGAAAGGCTCCCGTATTGGGTTGATGGGAAGCCGTCCAGACGTAACCGAGCGGGCATGCCAGGTCGAATGCGACCCAGCGCTCCTTCTGGCGGGAAGTAGGCAATTGCTTTGAGTTCGCCCGGTGGAACGATCATTGCCAGTTTATCGCCGGCTCGGATCACCACGCCGACGCGTACATCCGCGGTCTCTCCCAGCCGCCCGGATACTGGCGCGCGGATGTGATGCTTTTCGATTTCATACTCAAGCCGCTTGACTAAAGCCGCGCCGGTAGCCAGTTGCCCCTCGAGCTGCGCGAGTTGGCGGCTAAGACGTTCCAGGCTGACCTGGTGCTCACTCTCTCGGATCCGCTGATTTGATTCCAGGCGAATAATCTCGAGGCGTATTGAATCGGCTGCGGCCCGTCGCTTTTGCGCTTCCGCTCTAGCTCGAAGAAGATCAACTTCAGGGACGACGCCGCTGGCGTGCAAGCGTGCTAAACGATCGGCCTCTTCCTGCGCAAACGTGGCGCTCGATTTGGCTTCTTCGTAACGAACGCGCGCTTCATCAACCCCCGCTGATTGCTGGCCTCCACCCTGAACCCTTTCTTCAGCGGCGATCTCATCACGCAGTGCTTTGATTTGCGGCTGGAGCGAAGTCAGAAGGGTACGCTGTTCTTCAAGCTGAAGCCGCTCTGCTTCCGCGTCCAGTTCGATGAGCACATCGCCAACCTGAGCTTCCCGGCCGACTATCAAGTTAGCCGCTACAATGCGTCCTCCAACGGAAGCTTCCAAAGGATGGGCCGCTTGATTCACCTCGAGACGCGCGGTGTCGGCAACTTCATACAAAGCGATGCGCGCAAAAGCGAGCCAGGCCGTCCATAGTCCCAACAAGATCACTACGAAGACCAATCCTAGAATTGACGGCCTAAAACCGTCGGCAATAAGAGAGCGCATAGAGCGAGAGAAAGGGCTGGCAGCACTGGGCTTTCGTATAGCGGTATTCTGATTCTTATTTGTCAGACTCATACGCGAACCCACAGGTTCCCGCGAACGATGTTCGGGTTAATGTCAGAGTGAATTCCTGGCTAGTCGAGGGAGGCTCGCGCCTCCCTTTTAACCGGTCGAGACTAGTCGGAGATCAACACTCCCCCAGCCTTGACGTTGGTGTTGATTTTTAAGCCACCTTCGCTCTTCTCTTCAGGCTTCTCTTCGATAGTGGCTTGCTCATCGTTCTTGATGTTCTCTTCTGTTTTCATGTGAGTCTCTCCTTTCAGCTTGTGCCTTGACCATGAGGAATGAAGCACACTCGTCGGCCTTGGCAGTGATGCGGTCAGAATAGGGAACCGCGATTGCGCCTCCCTCTTATGGGTCACGGCTAGTCGGAGATCACCACTCCCCCAGCCTTGACGTTGGTGTTGATTTTTAAGCCGCCTTCGCTCTTCTCTTCAGGCTTCTCTTCGATGGTGGCCTGCTCGTCGTGCGTGACGTTCTCTTCTGTCTTCATGATATGTCTCCTTTCGGGTTTGGGCCTCGGTCAGGAGGTAGGTAGAACCCTCCTTAGCGTCGGCAATGATTGCGGCTTATATCCCGCCCTCGATGGCTAGTCAAGCAACTACAGCTATAAGAAGTACTTAAGAACTACATGAGAAATACATGAGAAATAATTACGTGGAAAGTCTGCGGCAATAATCCTTATCAAATTCCTTGTAGACAACGCCGCCGTATTCGAATAGAATGCGGCCGCATCTTCGGAGACCCATGTGCCATAGCGCCAGTGCTTACGCGACTGAAGTCGACTTCATCTTCAGCCAGCCTTGTTCAACGGCACCGTTAGGATTCAGCTCATAGTCATGATCGCAAGTGACGTGTGGGTCGTTTCTTCACCAAACCAAGTTCGACCAATCGAGACAGGAGGAACCTAGAATGAAAAGAGCGTTTTTTGCGCTGTTAGCCGTGAGCCTTGCCTTTGTGGTAGCGCGGCTTCTTGAAAAGACCGCAACGAGCGCTACTCCTCATTCGCGGAAGTGAAGCGCGTAATCGAGTCAGGAACTGCCGCGCGACATAACCGGAGAGACCGTGCCGATCTCGAGCGCCGGGTCCTTCAGGATCGACGCCGCCACTTCGAATGATGCCAAATGAAAAGATGTCCGTGCGCTCGTCGAGGCGTTCTCCTCGAAGCTGCTCGGGCGACATGTAAGAAAGGGTCCCCATTACTGTGCCCGATTCGGTCAAACTATCGGCGGCAGTTGCGCCGCCGGCTCGCGGTTGTGGGGAAACCGTCTTGGCCAATCCGAAATCAACCAGCTTCACTCGTCCTCGATCGGTCAGCAATATGTTCTCAGGCTTGATGTCGCGGTGAATGATTCCGCGCGAGTGCGCTTCAATCAGAGCATCACACGTCTGCAGTGCCAGGTCGAGCACCTTCTCGGGCTTGACCTCATTCTTGATCCTGTATTTCGATAAGGCGCTGATCGCGTTCATTTGTGCCACTGGCAAAGAGAAAATGACGGCGCGCCGGTATCAGATGTCAAAGCGCCGGCCAGAGTCATGCCTCTTCGTCTAGAGCTTCACAGGAAGGTCGTCATGGAAATGTTTGCGGCGGATGTAAGTCGGAAAGAGTCACAGAATAGGCTCCAGGAGCCGAATACGCGGTACCCGAATTTGGGAATCATGGGTCATGAAGAGGACGCTCGTGTGGGTAGTGTCCTAATCTTGTGTTGGTCGACTAGTACACTAGCAAGCGAGCCCGTATTTGGACTGCGGTGGCGTCTGTGCATTGCCATCGCTTTTGGTTCTCCCGGCGAAGCCACAGAAAGCGGCGGCAACGCACAAAAGCCGCCGCAGTCCAAATATTCCGTCGCCCGTCATCGGTCTTGCGCCAGGGCACTTGCGAATATCAACACAAGATTAGGACACTACCCTCGTGTGTCGAAAAGCGGAAAGATCGGAGCAGGCGGAGGCTGCGTACTCCTCGGATTCATAGTTGCTCGGTGTCTAGGTAAGCTGGGCGTAACCGCCGCGATAGTAAGCTAGAGGTTTGTGATCGGCGACGCTTGTCGATTCGACCTCGCCTACAACGATGGTGTGATCGCCACCGGGATAAACGTGTACAACGCGGCATTCGATGTAGGCAAGCGCGCCCTCCAGCAGCGGGGCTCCGTTGACACCCTCCCTGTAGCCCGCGCCGTCAAACCGGTCTTGATCCTTTGAAGCGAACCGGCGAGAAAGGTGCTCTTGATCTTGAGCAAGAATGTTGACCGCGAAGTGACTGCCCTCAGTCAGGTCGTCGTGAAGCGATGCGCGCTTGTCAATACAAGCGAGCACCAGCGGCGGTTCCAGTGAGACGGATGCGAATGCGCTAACCGTGATGCCGGCGGGCCTCTCGTCCTTCCCCACGGTCGTAATCACAGTGAGCCCGCTAACGAACCGGCTTAGCGCAATGCGGAACTCATCTTTGCTCACTGGCATAATACGACTCCGAGGGCAGCCGGCAATCCCGTCTGTAAGCAACAAACGAAGGAAAACCAACTACCGGCCTTTGACTTACTGTTTCTTGTATTTATCTATGAGCTGCTGCAGACCATCAAGCGAACCGTTGTGGCGATACTTGTAGTAGGCCTGGAGGTCCTGGAGCACTTGGTCGTGAAGCTTTTGATAAGTCGCGTTGCCCTGCGCCAGTCCAATCGCGTGCGCATACAAATCTATCACCTCATCGAGCTTCGCGTGAGCCTGCTTCAGCACTGTATCCCTAAGCGGCCCAGGCGTAAGAGTCTTGTGCTGCTGCGCCAGTTGCTGGTAGTCCTCATTAACCAGAGTGCCAAGCAGTACATATGAAAACGGTTCGGTGGCATCCAGCGACACAGCCTTATCAAGCTTGGCTCGCGCATCCGCCTTGTTTCCAGTCATGATAGAAAGCATACCGAGCGATTGATAGAGCGTCGGCAACCATCGGGACTTATACTCGCCCCATCTCGCCTCATCAAACGTGTCAGGCTTTTTGCCAGACTCGATGATCTCGATAGCCTTGGCGCCATACTGCTGACTCTGCTGTACGTACTTCGAATTGTTCTTCTTCGCCTGCTCAACACCCTCGATCATGGTCTGAGTTAGGACGGCGACGTCATTTGGGTTCTTTGCCAGGTGAGCCGATGCGACGCGGAACGCATCATCCAACCGGTTAGAGCTGAAGTATGAGTCCACTAGAATGGGATCGATGATGGCGGCATCGCTGGGCTCCTTAAACAACGTCTGCATGCTCTCAAGCTGAGCGATTCGCTGCGCGCCATCCTGGATCTTGTTAACCTCCTGGGTGACGTAGGTGATGACCTTCGATCGCAGGGTGCTCTTCGGATACTTCTTAATAAACTCCCCGGCCGCCGCAAGCCTTGCCGTGACATCCGCCGCCGCTTCGATCTTCGCCAGCGCCTTTTGCTCGCCGTCGGATGGAGCGCTTTGCTTGTTTTTGTCCTTGCTTTGATCCTGACCCTGCCCAGCATATTGCGAGTACGCCGGCGATGCGAGCGCCGCTAAACCTGAGACGGCCAGCCACACACACACTGCAGCCGCCTTCATCGTTTGCGATGGTATGAATTTCATTGCTGACCTCATTTTCATTAACAATCGAGAAACCTGTGCGACCATTCCACTGCGAGGCTGATATTGTGCAGGATGGCCGCGGACGTTGGCAAGTCGGGCCTAGTCGCGAAACGAATGCCCCAACGGGACGCCCGCAAACCGCTTCAGGCAACGCCAAACCCGAGCAACTGAGTCTCACGCTTTGGGAAGAAATGACAATGGTCTTGTCTCGCCTGCAAGGAGGCGACTAGAATTCCAACAAGGACCGAGAGCAATAGCTGACGCCGCCTACAACGGGAGGATCAAATATGAGAGCAAGGTTTTCCGCCGCCCTCCGAGCATTGGCGCTGATTGCGGTATCTACCGCATCCGTCTCCGCGCAGGATTGGGATCACGCCGTTTCGCTGTTCAACCAGAAGCAGTACCGTCCCGCGATCAGTGAGTTTCACGGCCTGTTGAAAGCCAATCCTGACGCCTGGCAATCGTGGTACTACATCGGCGCCGGCCACTTTCAGCTCCAGAGCTATGACAATGCGATCGATGCGTTTCAGAATTACATCAAGAGCGCTGAAAAGGACGACAAGGCTCAGGTTACCGGCAACTACTTCATCGGGATGTCCTATTATCAAATGAAGCAATACGACAAGGCGATTCCGGCGATTGCTCGCTACATCACGCTTTCAGAGAAAACGCAGCAAAAGGTGGACAGTACCGCTCGCGCCGCGTTGGGCCGCAGCTACATCTTCACCAATCGCTTCAGCGACGCTATCCCCGCGTTGACAGCCGCGGCCGCTGAGATGAAAACCAACGCAACAAACTACTACTACATTGGCTTCGCGCAGAACAAACTTGGGCACGGCGATCAAGCCGTCGCTGCGCTCAACCAAAGCCTGGCCATCGATCCGAAAGATCCAGACTCGCTCACGCTTCTCGCCGACATTTACTTTTCGCAGGTTCGCCAGAATCCGGCGATTGCCAGGCAGGTCATCTCAATCGGCGAGCGGCTGATCGCGGTACGCGACGATGAGCGCGCGTGGGGGCTCTTGGGCCAGGCCTACTTGATCGACAAACAGTATGCGAAGGCCGCCCCGCTGTTGGATAAGTTCGCGCGCGCTCACGCCGACTCTGGCGGCGCCTGGTACAACCTTGGCGTAGCTTTCTCGCGCTCCTCACAGTGGAAGCCGGCAGCCGAAGCGCTGGAGAAGACAGTCAAGCTCGCGCCGACCAACATGGCTGCGCTTCTGGAGCTGGGCTACGTTTACGAAAGCGACAAGCAATACGACAAAGCGCTGGCAGCATACCAGCAGGCTTATCAAGCGTCCGGCCAACGGGATGAAACCGCACGCGCGGGGATCGATCGCGTGAAGCAGGTAAAGCCGTAGGGACGGTGACGAGTGGTAAGGCAAGTGCCATAGGCTTTGGCTTCAGGTTATGCGTTTGACCGGTGTTAAGTGACATAGATTTCACAGATCGCCATCCGAGAAGTGTCGGGTTAGCATTCGCGTTGAGGAAGCTGGTGTTGAAATCATAGCTGCACTGGCTCTGAAGATTGGGTCCTTAATGCCGCTCTGCCCCACCGGACCGACGATGCCCTTCGTCAAGGCAGCGGCGAACTTTTTCGAGAGTCCATCACACGTGACAAAGGGCAAAATGGCGGGCCTGACCCCTTTGCAGTTGCAGTGCAGTTGTTTTTACTTCAGAGCAGCACGGGACCCTTTGTCGAGCGAATTGTTATACGCTGAACGGCGGATCAATGCAGTGGTAGCATAGATGATTATGAGGCCAGCTAGAATGAACCGCGGAAAGTCCCACCCGCCCCCCCCATATGTCCACCACCACTTCAAGACCGAGTTTGACCACATTGGTACCTCTGGATTTAGAGCCGAGGCTATTCCTCCCCATTTGACGACGCCTCTGTATAGCAGCCATCCACTGGCTGTTATCGCGACAAGGTAGGACCATGGCCGAGCTAGCCATAGAGATATGGACGCAAGTAATAGAATGCCGGGGCCGAGTACAGTTAATTGGAGCGGGCTATACATGAAATCAAGATCCGAGCCGCTGGCGGAGGCTTCTAAAATCGCATTGGTTTGATCGTGGCTTGTACTAACATACGTCCAGACGACGTCAAAAAGTGCATAGCCAACTAGCAGCGATTTCCGTTGGAGTATTAACTTCTTCAACCGCTTTCGACTTTCGTACTTCGTCATGTCTCTCCTCATTTTCACGCAGTCGGCAATCTTGAATTATTTTACACGGCCCGCGCAGTGCTTCTGAATCTCGCTCCATGGAACCTGCGGAAGGTCAGTCGGGTGCCACCATCCTACTGATTTAGATGCGTGCAGGCCCGCCGCGTGAAACATCTCGTGGATCAAATCTTCAGCTAGTTGTGAGTTATTATGCCGGCAGGAGCCCTGCGTTGGAATTCCAGAGCTTAGTAGTTGCTCACAAAGTATATGATCAATCCAAGCGAGCGTGCTTGTTCTGAGATGATTAATAACTTTTCTATTCCTTGCAATGCCAGCGTGTTGGAAGTGCTGCCCTTAACTCGCGAGCACTCCTCTCGGAGACTCTCAATCTCATTAACTTCAAAGACTGCATCATGGTACGGACCACGTATCCGCGATAACATCGGGAAGCCAGGAATCTCATCGTCAAATTCGATGAGTATGGCGATAACGCCATCCGATGAAGAATATCTCTCCGCTTTCATCTGATCAAAGGCCGTCTTATCGAGCCCCAGGGCATCGAAATAGAGCGCAAGCCACTCGGGATACGTCAGACGGATGTCTAGTGTGCGATCCTGTTTCGATGTTTCTCCCCTTTCAGCAAAAGCTTCTGTATCAGCCACCAGCATAATCGACTGCATGCTCGGCTCAGACAGGTCTTCGGGCGTAGTCTTTGAAGTCTCTTCGACCATCGGAGTTCTCCTTATGGCACAAGTTGCGCAGCTTGATACTGACCGCCAAAAGTTATGGTCTTCCAGGATAGGAATTCCGGACGGTCTTGCAATCAGCGTCAAGGTGAAGATTGTTTTGCAGAGTTGTGTTGCCATATAGGTCCCTTCCTATCCAACCTTGTCCTTTCGTTTTGTAGACCGGGTGTACCGGTATCGCAGGAAAGTGAAATGTAAATGTGATACCTACGAGCTCATTCTTCTTGTTAAAGGTGTCGGATCGCGTGCCAAGGACGAAAGTAATCAAATTGTAGAACATCACCTGCAGGAACATAGCATCGTGACCTTGCGGCGGATCAGTCTCATATCGGCTCTTATTCGGTACAGCGTCGATGTGGTTCCTCATAATGTGGTCTTTACCGGATTCAGCCACACCTTTTTTGCCTTTGTAGTATTTGCTTACCTTGCTATAGTCTAGCGCGCCGAAGCTAACTCCGGAACATGGGTCTGTCGGCCCCACGGTTTCCGGCGCCTCCTCATCATCATTGCTTCGAAAGTTCTCTGGAAAAGCGGGGTCATATTTCCATCCTGTCTGTACCAGCACGTCATATCGCCACTCCTCTAGCTCGCTCATGCTCCCCCACACTGTTCCGAAGCCCGGTAATGAGCCTAGGCGATAACCCCACGTCTCAGCATCTGGCATCATACCCGCGCCGGGACTAAAGCCACCGGCCCCCAGGAACGTTCCACGATACAGCCGCCAAACCGTTTCGCTCGCCAGCCCCGATGGGTCGATCAAGTTGATTGGATCGTTGCCGGAGTATGCATAACGGTTCAGACTCTGAGGATCTGTTGCGCTTCCGCCAATGGGATCTGGGCGGTTGAAGCGGCCGGAGCCCTGTGAGTATTGTCTGTTTGTCGCGTAATCGGTGCTCGTCTCGTTGTCTCTTTCATAGGTTGTGAACCGATGCTTCTCACTCGTGCCGCTAGTTCCGCCTTCTTCCCCGAAAGCCA
>JBBPIG010000051.1 GCA_038040445.1 Acidobacteriota bacterium
ACCAGTGATTGAGGATCACAATCTTCAGCAGCGTGACCGGCAACTGCGGGACCTGTATTGCATAGAATATGCCCATCAAACTGAGCTTGTGGTTGATCTCGACCCTTACGTCCTCGCACATAATCGTGTAGAGCAATCGCAGGTTTGTTTGCGTGATCTGGTTTGTCATTGTTCAACCTTCGAGCAGCTTAGCATCTCGTCTAATTGAATACCACTCTCGATACGCCACCGCTTGCCGGCTTCACCCGACGTATTACACTACAAAGATGCCGGGCTCGGCACCGCGAGCGTCAGCGCATTAATCGTGACATCTATTTCATTGACATAGATCATTATCGGGTAGTATAGTCCGGCACCTTAACGGTGACACTCCCACCAGTGTCCTTAAATCTGCCTAAAGGAGAACGTCGATATGGCTCGCAAAGCAAAAAAAGATGATGATATTCCAAGACGTAGGATTGCTCGATTCGGGTGGGTTCCGGATCTGCCCGACAGCCGGGATCTGACCTATTCGGCGCCGCTTGTTAGTCGCACCCCGCTCCCGTCAAAGGTTGATCTTCGTAAAGCGTTGCCGCCTGTTTACGACCAGGGTCAGCTTGGAAGTTGCACGGCGAACGCAATCGGGACGGCCTTTCAGTTCGGTCAGCAGAAGCAGAAACTCAAGGATTTCGTCCCCTCGCGCTTGTTCATTTACTACAATGAGCGCGATATGGAAGCAACGATAGGCCAGGACAGCGGCGCATATATTCGCGACGGGATCAAATCCGTTCATAAACTCGGCGTGTGCCCTGAAACCAAGTGGCCGTATGACCCCAGCCCATTTCCGCCAAACCCCAGGCTCACTCTGAAGCCTACGCAGGCGTGCTACACGGAGGCAAAGAAACACATCGTCGAGCAATACGCTCGGGTGCCTCGAACGCTGCCTCAGATGAAGGGCTGTCTGGCCTCCGGTTACCCATTCGTCTACGGGTTTACGGTCTACGAGAGCTTCGATAGCGCCAAGGTTGCCAAGACCGGCGAGGTACAGATGCCGAAGTCTGGAGAAGAGGTGTTAGGTGGGCACGCGGTGCTTGCAGTCGGCTACGACGACAAAACCCAAAGGTTTATCGTCCGGAATTCCTGGGGAACAGGTTGGGGAATCAAGGGAAATTTCACGATGCCGTATTCCTATCTACTTGATGGCAACCTTTCGGATGATTTCTGGACGATCCGTCTGGTTAAGTGAACCCAGCGCTCACGGTCGGTTGTCTTAAAGCGCGGGCGCGGGCGCGACATGCCGCGCCCGCGCGATTATTCGGGAACCCGTATACCGAGTGTAAACATCCGCTCGGCCTTACGCTGTTTCTTCCATGATCGCTCGTAAGACAGTTTGATGCTGTCGGAACCCGCGCGATCAGCGCGGAAAACCCAGCGATGCTTTCCTGGTTGCCCGACCTTGGCACCCGGCTCAAAGTCATCGCTTGCAAGCTTACATACGCCCTCGCCTTTCGATTCGAGAGTCCACTTGAATCCTGTAGTACGGTTCTCCTCCAGGATAAGCTCCAGCGTCTCCCCGATTGGCAGTTCTATCTCTTTCCCATTTGAAGTTTCGTCGACTTGAGGCACTGTTCAATCCCCCTATCGCGTCCATACAAGACTGTACCGCAATGAACCCTAGGAGCAAAGCTGCGAGATCACTCGCTATTTCGAAGGGATGGGACTGAGGTCCATTCGCCGCAGCAAGTCCGTGAATCGCGGGTCGGAACGCAGCCGGTCGAATATCGGCTCTACCTTCAGATAAGTCAGGATGCCGTGACGTTCTTGATAGGTTCTCTCGATACACTCAAAGGCTTCGTCGAATTGTGCAAGCCCGATGTGAACTCTCGCAAGGCTGTAGGGCGAGACGTAAACATCCTTCGCAAGCGCGTTGAGTCGTTCGAGAATGCCTCGCGCGTCCTCGTTCCGCCCGGCCGCCGAGTAAGCGTAAGCCATCGCAGACATCGTCTCGGAGTCGTTCTCTGAGATCGCCAGCGCTTTCTTGAACTCGGCCTCGGCTTCTTCGAACATGCCTTTCTCACCGTATGACATTCCGAGGCGCCGGTGGGCGATCAAATAATCGGGAAACATATCGATGGTCTTCCGGCACTGCGCTATCGCCTGATCGTATTGCCGCGCGAAGTGGAGAATCCGTGCAAGATTCAGGTTTATGACTCGCGAGAGTGGATCGAGTCCGTAGCCCAGTCTTATCTCCGCGAGCCCTTCGTCCATCCTCTCCATCGCCGCGAGGTAAAGCGCGAGCCAGAGGTGGGCAGTCGAATAACCTGGATTCAGCTCAATGGCTTTCCTAAACCCGCGTTCCCCCCCCTGCCAATCGAACTCGCTCCAGAGCTTCACCGCGGCGAGCGCGGCGTGCGCTTCGGCGAGTTTGTCGTCCAGGCTCAGCGCCTTCAGCGCGGTCGCCTTTGCGCGCAAGAACGGCGTGGCAAGCGGCTCCGCGCTATAACTGGCCAGCAGGTTGTAAGCATCGGCCAGCCCCGCGTAGGCCAACGCGAACTTGGCATCTAACGCGATCGCCTGCTCAAAGTACTCGATGCTCTTCTTGATCCCTTCTTCAGTTCGCTTGTTCCAGTGGTAGCGACCCTTCAGATAAGTCTGATATGCCGCGCTGTTCTCCGTTGACCGTTTTGTCAGGTTCTTCTTCTGGGCGCTGGTCAGCTTCAGACGCAACTGCTCGGAGATCTCGGTTGCGATCTCATGTTCGAGCGTTAGGATGTCCGACATCTCGCGAGTGTACTGTTCGCCCCACAGATGAGAGCCATCGGTGGTATCGACCAGCTCGAGCTTGACGATCAAGCTGTCGGCGCGTCGAAGCAGTCTTCCGATCAGCACCGCTCGAACGCCTAGCTCGTTGCCGATCTGCTGAGGATCCGGCATCTCGCGGCCCTGGTATCGAAATACGGTGCTGCGCGCCATCACTCGCAGTTTCGGAAGCCGCGACAGATTGTTGATAAGCGCTTCGGTCACGCCGTCGCTCAGGTACTCCAAACCCGAGTCGCCGCTCAGATTCGCGAGCGGAAGAATCGCAAGCGAGTCGATTGTCTTTCTAGAACGAGTTCGGGCTACTACCCGTGTGTGCCGGCCGACGCCGGTTGTCTTGGCGCTCGAACTCGAGTCGCTGTCTCGCTGCAGATTGCGCAAGTCGATAAGCAGATCGCGCATCGATTGATAACGGCGCTCTCGATCTTTCTCCAGACACTTGCGCACTATGCGCTCAAGATCCGGCGGCACTGCGTAATTCAAACGCGCGACGGGCATCGGCTCCGCGTGGATAATGTTGTCCATAGTCGCAATCGGTGTTTCTCCCTCGAAGGGAAGCCTGCCGGTTATCGTTTCGTATAGCACCACACCGAGCGAGAAGATATCCGAGCGGTGATCGAGCGCCCGGCCTATCGCCTGCTCCGGCGACATGTACGAGACGGATCCGGCGGGGCCGCCAACTAAGGTTTGCTGGCCGACTCTCTTTGTCCGGTCTTCGGCTTCGCCTTCGCCTTCGCTTGCACCGCCAACTGCCGCCGCGATTCCAAAGTCGAGCAGCTTCACCACGCCGCGTTGATTCACAATCAAGTTCGAAGCCTTAACGTCGCAATGCACGATGCCGAGCGAATGAGCCTCCGAAAGCGCATCGGCAATTTGCGCGGCGGCGTCAATCGCCTCGGATAACTGAAGCGGCCCGCGCTTGATCTTTTCCGACAGCAGCTCGCCCTCGACATATTCCATCACGATGTACATCGAGCCGTCGTGCTCGCCTATGTCGTAGATGGCCGCTATGTGCGGCGAGCGCAGCGCCGATGTCGCGCGCGCTTCGGCGAGGAATTTCGTGCGGCGCTCGGGATCGTATTCATAAGACGCCGGAAGAAACTTGAGCGCGACCTGTCGTCCGAGCCTGGTGTCTTCGGCGAGGTAGACCTCTCCCATGCCGCCCGCTCCGAGCTCTTTGATTATGCGGTAATGCGAGATTATTTCGGAGATCACCCGGCGCTCACCTCGGGAGTGTTGGTGTCTTGGACGCTGAACGTAGTTCGTAGATTTCTCTTCTTAAGTGCCAAATCGCTGATCTCCCGGTGGCGTGTTCGTCGATTCTATTTCTACCACAGAATCGTATAACGACGAAGAGACGGGACTGATTTGGAGCGCGCCGCCCTCATCCTCGAACTGCCTAAGCAACATCCTGGCGGCGCTTTGTGGACTGCGCCGCCCTCAGTCTCGAACTGCCTCACCGACGCGTCAAACGTCCGGGAATCAAGATACTTCTTATTGATCGTCCTAGTCTTATCACACCACGCTCCACACAACGGCGACCTCTATATTTGACAACGCCGGACACCGGGGAGTAGAAACGAGTGCTGACCAGCATCTCTTCACCAGTGGAACACATCAACGTCACGGCGGAGGCCGCATGAAGCGTTCGCGCGTCATAGTACTGATCGGCATCCTGGGATTTCTCTTTGTACCAACGGCTTCTCTTTCGAGTGCAATGAAAGACGATTCAATCAGCGTGCAAGCGCGAAAGGTGCACTTCTCATCCATCGTGCTGGACACGCACATCGACGTCACGCCCAAGCTGCAAACCGATTGGAAGTTTAACGAAGAGCACAAAGAGGGTCACATCGACCTGCCTCGCATGAAGAAGGGCGGGCTCAATGCGCTGTTTTTCTCGATCTACATGTCCGGGACGGTAACCGGACCCAAAGCAGTCAATGACTCGATCGAGCGAATTGCCGCCGTGCACAGGCTGGCCGCGGAGTTGCCCGATCAGGTTGCGTTGTGTGTGACCGCCGATCAAGTGCGCAAGGCTCACAAGCAAGACAAGATTGCCGCGCTGATGGGAATGGAAGGCGGGCATATGATCAACAACAGCCTTGCCGTTCTTCGAGTGTACGCCGAGCTCGGCGTCAGATACCTGACGCTCACGCATTCGGTCAACACTGACTGGGCCGACTCGTCAGGCGATCAGCCGAAGCACAATGGCTTGACCGGCTTCGGCAAGGACGTAGTTCGTGAGTTAAACCGGCTTGGCGTGATGGTGGACATCTCGCACGTTTCAGACAAGACTTTCTGGGATGCCATCGAAGTGAGCAAAGCGCCGATGCTCGCTTCGCATTCATCCTGCCGAGCCATCTCGGGCCATGCGCGAAACATGACCGATGAGATGATCAAAGCGCTGGCGGCGAAGGGCGGCGTCATTCAGATCAACTATCTCGATCAATTCATCGACAATGATTTGTATGAATACTCGAAGAAGAGTCAGCCGTTGATGCGTGAGCTTTTGCAAAAGTACCCGGGGCGCGAAAACGCCGGCTTGCGTCGCGAGGAAGCCGCCAAACAGTTTGGCCGCGCGCCAAAAGCGAGTTGGGAGAAGATCATCGAGCACATCGATCACGCGGTTAAGCTTGTCGGTGTAGGTCACGTTGGGCTTGGATCAGACTTCGATGGCGGCAGCATGCCGGTGGGCATGGAAGACTGCACTCAGCTCCCAAAGATCACCGAGGCCCTGATGCGAAAGGGCTACTCCGCGTCGGACATGCGGAAGATACTCGGTGAGAATACGTTGCGCTTGCTTGAAGATGCCGGGCGCGTTTCTCAGCAATTGCGGAAGACTAAGTGAGCAAGAGATTCACCGCCGAGGCCGCACACTAGAGACTATTTGGACTGCGCCGCCCTCATTCAACAATCAGGGCAGGAGGGTCCCGGCGGCGCTTTGGCTTGGCGAGCGACAAACTCCAAGGAAGACAACCTGGTCGTGCAGAGGCGCGCTCCATATCACCCCCTCCAATCAACCGCTCGGTTGAAGCTTCCTCATTTCGAGGTTAGAGTGTCAGTCCACGAGCCCCGCGGAAAGGAACCGGCGAGATGTTCTCTTGGGCAATCAAGTTATCGAGCCTCGATTCGCGAGTATGACCAATCGCTTCGTTTGCATTCACGGGCACTTCTATCAACCGCCGCGCGAGAATCCCTGGCTCGAAGACGTCGAGGTCGAAGACTCGGCCGCGCCCTATCACGATTGGAACGAGCGAATCACCGCCGAGTGCTACGCGCCCAACGCAGTCTCGCGCATCCTCGATGACAGCGGGCGTATCGCCGAGCTGGTCAACAACTACAAGAAGATGAGCTTCAACTTCGGGCCGACGATTTTGTCGTGGCTCGAAAGGCATCGCGGCGACGTCTATGAACAAATCATCGAAGCCGATCGTCTCAGCCGCCAGGCGCACAACGGGCACGGCAACGCAATCGCTCAATGCTATAACCACGTCATCATGCCGCTAGCTTCTCTGTACGACAAACTCATACAGGTTCGATGGGGGATCGCTGACTTCGAGTTTCGCTTCGGCCGCGAGCCCGAAGGCATGTGGCTGCCCGAAACAGCCGTCGATCTGGCTACCCTTCAAGTCCTCGCGGACTGCAACATCAAGTTCACCATCCTCTCGCCAAATCAGGCACAAGCTGTTCGAGCACCCGGCGAAGACTGGCAAGTCGTGTCGCACGGCCACATCGATCCAACTCAGCCGTATCGGTGCCGGCTCAGCAAGGGCCGCCATATCGATCTCTTCTTCTACGACCGGCCCGTTTCGCACGATATCTCATTCGAAGGCTTGCTCAAGAGCGGCGATCGATTCGCCGAGCGATTGATCTCGGGGTTCAACCATCAGCGCGAGCACGCGCAGTTGATGAACGTTGCGACTGACGGCGAAACCTTTGGCCATCACTCCAAGTTCGGCGATATGGCCCTGGCCTATGCGATCGGCAAGATTGAACGAGAAGGGCTCGCGCAAATAACAAACTACGCGGAGTACCTTGCGCTTCACCCGCCGACGCACGAGGTCAAAATACACGAGAACACTTCGTGGAGCTGCGCGCACGGCGTCGAACGCTGGCGAGGCGACTGCGGCTGCAACAGCGGCAACACACATTATCATCAGCGCTGGAGAGCGCCGTTGCGGCAGGCACTCGATGCGCTGCAAGAGAAGCTGGACGAGGTCTTCCAGCGTGAATCATCTATCCCGCTGGTGGATCCGTATGCCGCTGTTGACGATTACATCGAAGTCATTCTCGACCGCTCGTGCGAAAACAGTGACGCGTTCCTGAGCAAGCGCGCGCGGAGAGAGCTGTCGGAAGCTGAGAAGGTCAACGTGTGGCGGCTGCTTGAAATGCAGCGCTACGCCAGGTTGATCTACACGAGTTGCGGCTGGTTCTTCGATGACATATCGAACATCGAGACCGTCAAGATCATCGAGTACGCCGCCCGCGCGATTCAGCTTGCGCGCGATGTTTCCGGTGTCGATCTCGAGCCGCAGTTCATAGCAGATCTGGAAAAGGCTCCCGGCAACAAGCCTCATCTCGCAAACGGCGCGACGGTCTACAAAGAACTCGTGAAGCCCTCGATCACCGATCTCGAAAAAGGCCTGGCCCATTACGGAATCAGCTCGCTCGTCGAAGAGTACTCGCCCAGGCAGCGGATATTCTCGTTCGAGTTCGAGCGCACGGACTACGTTTGTGAGAAGACCGCCTCACGCACGCTGGCGGTTGGGGCTGTTAGCGTTCGGTCTACGATAACCCGTGAACACCTCGAGGGCATGTTCGTTGTGTTGCACCTGGGAGGGTACGATTTTCATTGCGCCGTTCGAGAGCTAGTCCCGGCTGACGAGTATGAAGCGCTGAAGGAGGAGCTGTTTCGCCGCTTCGGAGAAGACTCCACTCGCAACCTCTTACAGGCGATCGATACCAGGATGATCGCCGACAGCTTTGCGCTCAAAGACCTGTTCATCGAAGAGCGTAGAAAGGTCGGAAGACTGCTGGCAAAGGACGCGCTTGAGCGATCACGGGATCACTACCGGCGCATCTACGAAGAGAGCCGCGACGTGATGAGGCTGCTTGCGAGTTTGAAGGTCCCAGCGCCTGAGAGCTTAAAAAGGGCGACCGAGTATGTGCTGAGTCAAAGGCTCGAGCACGCGTGCGAGGAACTGAAGCAGCAAGCGCTGTCGGAGACTCAACTGAGCGAGGTAGCAGCTTCAGTCTTTCGCGAAGCTGATTCGCTCGGCTGCAATGTCGACGTCTCCGGTTTGAAAGAAGCGCTCGAACAGATCGTCTACTCGAGGCTCGAGGCGTATCGCGCGCACGGCGATGTCGGGAGCGCCGAATCAGCGATTCACTTCTTGAGGCTTGCAGAACAACTGGGTGTTGGTGTCGGTCTGTGGCGTTTGCAGAATCTGTTTTGGGAGCTTCTGAACGAGCCGGGAGAGAGAACCGAAACTGGACAGCCGTTGATGGATGAGTTAGGCGACAAGCTCAAGTTCAGTGAGCGAGTAGTGCAAATGCAGTTGAAAGCAGGTACCTAAGAGACGCGCGCCGGGTTCGGACAATCAAATCCTCAATAGACCAGACTATCTTGAAGTCCATGCGGTGGCCCAAGACTCAGCCAGCTTCTCGACCTCCTCAAGGGTCTTCGTTCGTCCGGCGGCGATGTCGGCACGTCCCCGCCGTACGGCTGCCATGATGAGCAACTCCTCAGTAATTTCGTCAAGCGAGACGTCCTCTGGGAGCCTGCTAAGAGCGTCGATTACGGCTTGCTTATCGGTCATGGAACAATGTACCCCCATCGTCGGTCGGAGGGCAACAGGTGCCTTATTGGCAAACTCCAACATCATGGGCAACAATTGCAGGTTGATTGCGAGGATCGATTATGGCTTACAGACTGTCACGCTCAAACACTTCCTCACCCACGAGCAATACGACCGCGACAAGTGGAAGAAAGACTGCTAACAGGCCGCGTAAGCCGCGCTTCAGCCGGCGCAAGTATGCCGCGCTCTTGAGTGAGACGCTGCCACGGGTGATTGCAACGCCCGAGGAGCTCGAGCGGCTGGCGCGCCAGATCGAACCGCTGCTGGATAAAGGTGAGCGCCGCACACCTGAGGAGGAGGCTCTCTGTTGCCTTTCGCTGAAGCTGATCGATGATTATCAACAAGCCCACCGGTCAATCCCTGAGATGAAGCCGCACGAACTGCTACAGGCGCTGCTCGAGGAATCCGGGAAACGCCAGGCGGACCTGCTGTCAGTGTTCGGCTCGCGCAGCCGTGTCTCGGACGCTGTCAACGGCAAGCGCGCGATCAGCAAGTCTCAGGCGAAGCGGCTGGGCGAGTTCTTCAGCGTCACTCCTGCGGCGTTCATCTGAATAAAGTCCGGGTTCAGAGTTCAGAGTCTAGAGTTCAAGATTCTTCAACACAGTCACCGCTAGCGGGAGCAGCCTCACTTCAACCGACCTTCCTGGTGAATGATGTACTCGCGGCGGCTTTCATTCATAAAGTCGTCTTAGTGCCGGCCGCCATCGTGGATCAGATAGAATGTCAGTGTTATCGCTAAACTGGTCGATGCTCCCAATCAGCTTCCCGCCGGCGATTCGCTTTACCTCGGGGTCGGTGATGGAGGCGCGAATAGCATCGGCGAAGCTTCCGCCAAGGTGTATGACCAGGAACGGGCGTCCGAAGAAACTCGATACATTCGCAGGAAGCGGCTCAGTTATTCCTAACCGATTGTGCATCTCGGCTACATACTCGTATGCCGCCGCGAGGTGGTTCTCGCGTTCCTCCCAAGCCTCAGCTAACAGCACTCTCCTCAGAATTGGCGCCAGATCGTCAGCACAATTCAATTCGTTGAACGCCTTGCCGAACCATTTTGCATATGGAGCATACTGCTTCTCCATCAGGAAACAGAGTCGCATGAGATCTCGCACCAACCGGGATCCAATGAGGGCCGAACCGATCTCATCTCTTACGATTCCAGCGCGACCCATTAAATGCTCCTCCTGCCCAACCCTGTTCCAGCAGGAGGCCAGCAAGTAGCGCCATACATCGCCGGGGTAATAGCCAAATCTATCGCGGACACCCTGCAATCCTACTTCGTCATGAAAGACCGCTCCCGCGGTGATGCTAAGAAGCTTCTGCTCAGGAAACGTCAACCAATCGGCCGGCTCTATGGATTGCTCGATGTCGAAGTTAACGTAGTCGAGAAAGAATCCACGAATCGTAAGGATGTCTACCCGGTGGTTAATCGGACCCTTATCAACATCGCGAAGAAGCTGGACGTTGTTATCAGCAGCATCGGGCAGAGTAAAGTTGGTTGAATAGTCGTGAAATTTAGGTGGCAGCTTTTGACGCAACGCTTCATCGATAGCATCGCGGTAAAGTCGGTGGTCGTCTTCTTTCAGGAAGAGCATAACCCGCGGTCCCCAGTGGTGGTCTGTGGACATTTCGTTGTCGTAGCCGAGTATTTCCGAGCCGCTGCCGATTAGCGCCGCGCTATACCGCAGTCCCGGCGCGATGGCATCCAGTACCGGCTTCACCGCTTCGACATAGAACAACCTGCCGAGCTCGAGTCCTGGGATGAAGTCTGACATTAGTTGGTTATTGTTTCTGGGCTTCAGCAAAGGAGTGCAAGAGTTAAGCACAGCCCGCGCTGCGACAGCAGCAGTGTGCTAGCCGGCGAGGCTCGGCTAGCGCTGGGGCTTCAACACAACTACCGCCAGCGGCGGCAAGGTTACCTCCATCGAGCAAGGCCAGCCCGCCCACCCTTCCGCCCTTGCCATCACGCCTCCCATGTTACCCATATTGCTTCCGCCGTACGCTGACGAGTCGCTGTTCAGGACTTCTTTGTAGAACACTGCTTCCGGGACTCCAATGCGATAGCCCGCTCGAGGCACCGGTGTGAAGTTCAGAACAAAGATCAAATAATCATGCGGGTTCTTCGCCTTCCGCCTGAACGCGATCGTGCTGCCGTTCGCGTCTTGAAAGTCGATCCATTGAAATCCGGTGTGCTCGAAATCGACTTCGTGAAGCGACGGCTCGCGTGAATACAGTTGGTTCAGGTCCTTCACGTAATCTTGTAACTGGCGGTGCGAATCATATCCCAACAGATGCCAGTCGAGGCTTCGTTGGTGATTCCACTCGTTCCACTGGCCGAACTCGCAGCCCATCAACAACAGCTTCTTTCCCGGGTGCCCGTACATGTAACCGTACAGCGCCCGCAAGTTCGCGAATTTCTTCCACACGTCGCCGGGCATCTTGTCGATCAACGAGCGCTTGCCGTGCACTACTTCGTCGTGTGAAATCGGCAGCACAAAGTTCTCGCTGAATGCATACATCAAGCTGAAAGTCAGCTTGCCGTGATGATACTTTCGTTCGATCGGGTCCATCGCGAAGTATTTCAGCGTGTCGTTCATCCAGCCCATGTTCCACTTGAAATCGAAACCCAGCCCGCCGTCGTAAGTCGGCCGCGAGACCAGAGGCCACGACGTCGACTCTTCGGCGAACGTGATCGCCCCCGGATGATGCTGGTGAACCAGCTCGTTGAACTTCTTGATGAAGTCGACGGCCTCGAGGTTCTCGCGCCCGCCGTGGATGTTGGGCACCCACTGCCCCTCCTTGCGCGAGTAGTCCAGGTAGAGCATCGACGCCACCGCATCGACCCTAAGCCCGTCGAGGTGGTATTTCTCCAACCAGAACAGCGCGTTGCCCAGCAGAAAATTGCGCACTTCGTTCCGCCCGTAGTTAAAGATCAACGTTCCCCAATCCTGGTGCTCGCCTTTCCGCGGGTCTGAGTGTTCGTACAAATGCGTGCCGTCGAAGTAGGCCAGGCCGTGCCCGTCTTTTGGAAAGTGAGCCGGCACCCAATCCAGGATCACGCCGACGCCGTTGCGATGACAGTAATCGACGAAGTAGGCGAACTCGTCGGGCTCGCCATGGCGCGAGGTGGGCGCGTAGTAGCCGACGGTTTGATAACCCCAGCTTCCGCCATACGGATGCTCGGTCACCGGAAGCAGCTCGATGTGGGTGTAGCCCATCTGCGTGACGTATTCGACAAGCTTATGGGCAAGCTCGCGATAGGTCAGATAGCGGTTGCCTTCTTCGGGCGCTCGCATCCACGAACCGAGATGCACCTCGTAGATTGAAAGGGGCGCGTCGAGGGCGTTCTTCGCCGCGCGGGCGCGCATCCACCCGTCGTCGCGCCAGTGATACTTGTTTATGTCGTAGACGATTGCGCCGGTCTTCGGCCGGCGTTCGAAGTAGAACGCGTAAGGATCGGTCTTCTGAGTTATGAAACCGAAACGCCGCCACTTTATCTCGAACTTATACACTGTCTCTTCGCCGAGCTCCGGAATGAAAATCTCCCAGATTCCCGCACCCGCGTGAAACCGCATCGGATGACGGCGGCCGTCCCACTGATTGAAGTCCCCGATGACGCTGACTCGGTTGGCGTTTGGCGCCCACACGGCGAAGTGCACGCCCCGAACGCCGTCAACCACTCGTATGTGCGACCCGAGCTTTTCATAGTTGCGATAGTGAGTCCCTTCGGCCATCAAGTGGAGGTCGTAATCCGAAAGCAGCGGAGGGAAGCTATAGGGATCGTGAAACTCCCAGGTGTCGCCGAACCGATTGGCTGCTCTCAAGCGATAGGGGAATCGTTCGTGCCGATCGGGAAAGGCCGCCTCGAAGAAGCCTTCGTCGCGGAGCTTGAGCATCGGGTGCTGCTTCGCTTGGTCGGCTTCTATGAGCCAGAGATGTTCAGCTCCCGGGATGAAGGCACGGATGACGACAGCCCTGGCCCCGTCGCTTTCGGTCTCGTGGATGCCAAGCAAAGCGAATGGATCGGAATGGTCGCCGCGGATTATGAGGTCAACGTCTGATGTCATCGCTCACCAGCGAAGCTTACTTCTAAGCGACGGGGGATGCGGTGTCAAGCAGCGCGCGTTAAGCGCATCGGGCTTCATTCGGCCGGGTGCGCGCCAGATTCTCGCGCATCACCTCTGACAGAGAGTATACGCGAAAATCTGACGCGCGCTTCATCGGCCCGATCTCTTGCTCGCGCAAAGTTTTCTGTGTTAGTTTCAATCACCCTGAAAATCTTTTTGGTTGGGGAGTCAAGGAATGGAAAAACCACCACAACAACAAAACACAATACAAGACAGCTTTCTCAACAGTGCCCGAAAAGACCGCAGCAACGTGACGATCTACCTTATGAGCGGCGTCAAGCTTACGGGTAGAATCAAGAGCTTCGACAAGTACTCGGTGATCCTGGAAGCGGGATCGCAGGAGCAACTGATCTTCAAGCACGCTATCTCCACAGTGTCACTGCCACGCGGAGGCTCACGCGACTATCACTACAGCCGGCCAATGGCTTCTGATCGCGAACAGCTCCCGGCTGAGCAACCCCCGGCGCCTCAAGCTAGCACAGCGGCGGCTCCGGAGAAGTCCTGAGGCTTGCCTGCAAGGCGAATGACTCTTTAAAACACATCCTCGGGCTGCCACTTCGGCAGCCCAAGTAATTTGGGATTTGCAGAGTTCAGGGTTCAGGGTTCCGGGTTGCGGGTTCAGAGTTCAAGCTTCAGCTTGCGGCCGTTGGGGAGCAACCTAAGGGTTGAACTCTGAACCCGGAACCCGAAAACTCCGAACTGATTTTTTATGCGCGGACTGTTCATCACGTTTGAAGGGATAGACGGCTGCGGCAAGAGCACCCAGCTCGAGATGCTCGCGCGGCAGCTCGAGCAACGCGGCTTCGAAGTCGTAGTCACTCGCGAGCCCGGCGGTACCGCCATCGGCGAAGACATACGCCGGGTGCTGGTCTCGGACGCAAGCGTCCACATCGCCGCCACCACCGAGCTTCTGCTCTATGTCGCCGCGCGTGCCCAGCATGTCGCCGAGCTGATCAAGCCTTCCGTTGAAGCGGGCCGCATCGTGATTTCAGACCGTTACACCGACTCAACCGTTGCGTTTCAGGGTTACGGGCGCGGGTTGGATTTGGAGATGATAGAAAAGCTGAACACGTTCGCGACCGGTGGCTTGGTACCCGATCTCACAATAGTATTTGATCTCGATCCGGCGAGGGCTCGCACGCGGTTGGGCTCACGTCCGGTAGGCGGACTGCTCGGCGCATTTGACGACCAGCACGCGGACTTTCACGAGCGGATGAGAGCAGGCTACTTGAAGATGGCCGATAATGAGCCGGCGCGAATCCGCGTCGCCGACGCGAGCGGCGCAGTAGAGGAAACGCATTCAAAGGTGATGGATTTGGTATTGCCGAAACTGGAAGAAGTCAGAAGTCAGAGGTCTGAAGCCGGAGGTCAGGAGTAAGAAGGCAGAAGGCAGAAGGCAGAACGCAGAAGGCAGAAGGCAGAAGTGGGAATAGTCGAAATAGTCATTCACAAACAAAACGACGGAGCGCTGACCGCCACCGTCTGACTGCCTTCTGCGTTCTGCCTTCTGCCTTCTGACCTCTGACTTCTGACCTCCAAACCCTATCCGAAGCCTGCCATGCTTGACGATGAACTAATAATCGAGACGCCCGAACGAGTTGAGCTTCACTACGTGCTCGCCAACATCGGCAATCGATTTCTCGCCGCCGCAATCGACCACCTGATTCAAACTGTCGCGATCGTCATCGTTCTGGTTGCCGCCGGAGCGCTTGGCGGGTGGCAATTGTTCAGCTCGATGGAGGCGTGGACCGCAGCCATGACCGTGCTTGTGGTGTTTGCGATTTACTGGGGTTACTTCGTCGCATTCGAGACCCTTTGGAGCGGGCAGACGCCTGGAAAGCGAATGATGCGATTGCGAGTTGTGCGTGAGGATGGCCGGCCGGTCAGGTTCTTCGAGGTGTTCGTCAGAAACCTGCTCCGCGTCGCAATAGATTTTCAGCCCTTGCCGTCTTATGCGATCGGCGTGGTCTCGATAATCTTCAGCGCAAGATCGAAGCGCGTGGGCGACTTCGTGGCCGGCACGGTCGTCATCAAAGAGCGCGCGACCGAAGCGCCTTCGCTCAACGAGATCATCAAAGTATCTGAGATCGAGCAGCAGCGAGTGGAACGCGCGATGCCCGCGCCGTTTGTTGCCGACACACGGCGGCTGAGCGAGCCAGAGCTTCGCGCGGTCGAGACTTTCTTGAAGCGAAGATTCGAGCTTCAAGAACCAAATCGAACGGCGCTTGCAGCGCGCATCGCTCAACCCATTTCAGTAAAGCTGGGGATCGCGACGGACGGACTCGCTCCCGAATCCCTCCTGGAAGAGGTCGAGCGTCAGCACCGCGCTCAGTCGCGCTATTTTGATTGACCGCGTTGTTGCGGTGGTTTGACAGATCAAATCGCAAAACGCTAATTTGAACACCCTGATAAGAGGCGTATCAGCAACATAGCCGAACTCAAAATACCGCATCGCAGCTAAGAAGGAGACCTACATGAATTCACGCACGCACAAGCCGCTCGCCGCCCTGCTCCTGGTAATCGTGCTCGCGCTCTCGGCTCGATTCGCCCGCGCCCAGAGCGAGATCGACATACCGTATCAAAAGTTTGTTTTGAAGAACGGCCTTACGCTGATCGTTCACGAAGACCACAAAGCGCCGATAGTCGCGGTTAACGTCTGGTATCACGTAGGCTCGAAAAACGAAAAGCTGGGACGCACCGGCTTCGCTCACTTGTTCGAGCATCTAATGTTCAACGGCAGCGAGAACTTCAACAAAGATTATTTCGAGCCGTTCGAGCGCATCGGCACCACCGATCAAAACGGCACGACAAACGAAGACCGAACCAATTACTTCCAGAACATTCCGTCATCGGCGCTCGACATTGCGTTGTGGATGGAGTCCGACCGCATGGGCCATTTGCTTGGAGCGATTGACAAGCCAAGGCTCGACGAGCAACGCGGCGTAGTGCAGAACGAAAAGCGGCAAGGCGAAAACGAGCCCTATGGTAAGGTCTTTTCCGTAGCCACGCCCAACCTTTATCCCGCAGGCCATCCCTACTCGTGGGAAGTAATCGGTTCGATGGAAGACCTCAATGCCGCGAGCCTCGAAGACGTGCGCGAGTGGTTCCGCGGCTACTACGGCGCGGCCAACGCAGTCGTGGTGATCGCCGGAGATGTTGACGTCAGGACCGCAAAAGAAAAAGTCGAAAGATACTTCGGCGATATTCCTCCGGGGCCGCCAGTCACCAAACACAATGTCTGGATTGCCAAGCGCACCGGCGAGCAACGCCAGCAGATGCAAGACCGCGTGCCGCAGGCTCGCATTCACAAGTTCTGGAACGTGCCCCAGCGGGACTCAGCCGACGGGGATTATCTCACTTTGATCGGGCAAGTGCTTTCTTCGGGCAAATCGTCCCGGCTCTACAAGCGATTGGTCTACGACGATCAAATCGCGACGGATGTTTATGCTTCAGCGTCGTTGTCGGAGATCGCAGGTACCTTTTTCATTCAAGCGTCGGCGCGGCCCGGCGAGTCGCTCGCAAGAGTCGAGAAGGCAATTGACGAAGAAATGGCCAAGCTCTTAGCCGAAGGTCCGACGGCCGCCGAGCTCCAGCGCGTCAAAATCGAGTATCGCGCCAGGTTCATTCGCGGCATCGAGCGCATCGGCGGATTCGGCGGCAAATCCGATGTGCTCGCGGTCAATCAGGTATACGCGGGAACTCCCGACTACTACAAAACAACTCTAAAGCGCGTTGCCGATGCGACGGCCGCGGACCTCAAGAGCGCGGCGAGTCGATGGCTTTCAGATGGAGTCTACGCACTCGAGGTTCATCCGTTTCCTGAGTACGCGACCGCGCAAACAGCGGTCGATCGAAAGAAGCTGCCCGAGGCGGGCGCGCCGCCCGACGCGAAGTTTCCCGAGCTTCAGCGCGCGACATTATCGAACGGCTTGAAGGTAGTTCTCGCGGAACGCCACTCAATTCCGCAGGTCAACTTCCAGATGCTGATTGACGCGGGCTACGCGGCCGATCAGTTCGGCCTACCCGGAACCGGCGGGATGACTTTCAGCTTATTGGATGGGGGAACGAAGCGGCGCACCGCGCTGCAAATCAGCGACGAGTTGATGTCGCTCGGAGCAAACCTGAACGCAGGTTCGGACCTGGACACATCTACAGTGTCGCTGTCTGCGTTGAAAGAGAATCTCGACGCTTCGCTCGACGTTTTTGCGGACGTGATTTTGAACCCGTCGTTCCCGCAGGAAGACTTCGCGCGACTGCAGAAGCAGCGGCTGGCAGAGATACAACAGGAAAAGGTCCAGCCCATCTCGATGGCGCTGCGGGTGTTTGCCGGGCTGCTGTACGGTAAGGACCACGCCTACAGCAATCCGCTCACCGGCACGGGAACCGAAGAATCCGTATCGAAACTGAAGCGCGAGGACCTGATCAAGTTCCATCAGACATGGTTCAAGCCGAACAGCGCTACGTTGATAGTTGTCGGCGACACGACGATGGCCGAGATAAAACCGAAGCTCGAAAAGCTGTTTCAATCGTGGCAGCGCGGCGATGTTCCGCCGAAGAACATAGGCACGGTAGCTTTGGCGCCGAAACCGGTTGTTTATCTGATGGACAGACCCGGCTCCGAACAGTCGGTCATTCTCGCCAGCAACCTCGCGCCGCCGAAAGCTAACAAGGATGAAAGCGCGATTGAAACGATGAACACGCTGCTCGGCGGCAACTTCACGTCGCGGATCAACATGAACCTGCGCGAAGACAAGCACTGGTCTTACGGAGCAGGGTCTTTTGTGTTCGATGCGCGGGGCCAGAGGCCGTTCATAGCTTACGCGCCGGTGCAGACGGACAAAACCAAAGAGGCAATCGCGGAGCTTGCAAAAGAGTTGAACGGCATAATGGGCAGCCGGCCGGTTATGGCTGAAGAACTGATAAAGGCGCAGGCTTCGTTGACGCTGACGCTTCCGGGGTCCTGGGAAACGATGAACGCGCTCGGCGGTTCAATCGGCAACATCGTTCGCTACGGTTTGGATGATCGCTACTATGACACGTATGGCGGCAAGATTCGCGCGCTGAAGATTGGAGACATGGCTCCCGCCGCGAAGGTGGCGATTCAGCCTGATAAGTTCGTGTGGGTGATTGTCGGCGACCGAGCCAAGATCGAAGCAGGCATTCGCGCATTGGGACTCGGCGAGATACGCGTGATTGACGCCGACGGCAAGCCGGTGAAGTAACGACGCCAAGCGCGAGCAAGGGGTGCTGACGAGACCACGGCCCGGAGCCGATGGGGTCCCCGGTTGGCTCCACCGCGCAAGACAGCGGGGGCAAGCCCTCCCATTTTCCATTTGCCATTTCTCATTTGTCATTAAAAGAGAAGCAGTCAATGTCAAATATCAAATGGAAAATGGCGTGGCTTGCCGTCGCTGTTTGCTCCCTCGCTTAGTCTTTGGTGTCATCAACTTCTAGCGCTAGGCTCGCCGAAGAACCTCCCGACGTCACCAAGCTACGATTGATATTGAAACTGCCTGACACGTTGTGTTATTTTCGCCGCGTCCTTAGTAGCTTTTGTAAATCACCCTTCTCGTTCAAGCCGGAGGAAAAATGCGCAACCGAATTCCGCTTTCCGGGGCCTTACTACTTGCTCTTGTCCTCGCGGCGCTCGCGATCGGAACAACGCAAACCGCGACAGGCTCAATCAGCGGCACAGTGAAAGACCCGGCCGGCGCCGTGATAGTGGGCGCGCAAGTCTCGATTCGGAGTGACCCGGCGGGCGAGGTTCGTAACACGTCAACCAATAATGAGGGGCGGTTCAAGTTTGATAACCTCGCGCCCGGCGGCTACACAATAAGCGTTTCGCAGACCGGCTTTAAACCGGCTGAGCGCACGGCGCTCATAGAACCGAAGCGCCCGGGTACTATCGAAATTCGGCTCGAGGTCGCTGCCCCGCGCGAGAAGGTGGACGTCGGCGCGAAAGGCGCAATTGCTCCGAACTCCGAGCCTAACTATCGGCAGTTGCGCGACGCCGGGGCGCTAGAAACGTACACCGTGAATAACCTCGCGCTCAGACGCGACGCCGGAACGATCACGCTACGGAGCGGGCGTGTAAGCTTTCTCCCGCCGGTGATGGGTCGAGTCGTCAGAGCGGTATTCGTCGGCGACGGGCAGTTCACGCTCGCGCCTGCATTGCCGCTGGAACGCGATTATCTTCGGCTCATCACCGAGAAGGATACTGTCGATGAGGCGTTCCAAAAAGCCGTCTTTTGTTTCACTGACGAGACCTTTGAAGAGATAAAGCGTCAGGCTCAGCCCGGAAGCGATGAGCCTCGCGCGCGCGACGCGCTCAATGATTTTCAGAAGCGCGTCCGCTACCGCAATGAGCGGCCGCGCAGCCTGGTCGAGTACCTGCTTGCGTTCGAGGGCGAGAACATCGACGCAGAAATCCTGGGTGATGTTTACAACCCGAAGCGCCCGGGGTTCTTCAGCGCGTACCTGTTCGGCCGGAAGTACGACGACCTGCGTTACCACGTGCGTCCTCGCGGCGCGTTGCCGCAGATGCTCGCGCCCGAGGAGGTCGCGCTCATCAACGTCGATCCGGCGGGCGAGAAGGAAGGCATATGGTATCTCGCCCATCTATTAAGCGAGTACAAGAACGGCACGGCCAGCTCGGATGAAGACAAGCGAATCATCGATGCGGAGCACTATCGCATCGAGACGGCGATTGACAATGGCGAGAAGCTGACCGCAGTCGCCGAGCTGACGTTCACACCGCTCGCGGACGGCGATCGCCTCCTCAATTTCGGACTGCTGCCCAACCTGCGTGTGACGCGTGTGACGATGGGCGAGCGCGAGATCAATTTCATCCAGGAGCAGAAGAAAGAGGATGGCTCTTTCTACGTTGTGTGGCCCGAACCGTTGGCAAAGGGACAGCAGTACAAACTGAAGATTGAGTATCAAGGGAACAAGGTGGTTGAAGACGCCGGTGGCGGGAACTTTGCGGTGGGCGCGCGCACGAGTTGGTATCCGAGCGTCAACGTGTTCAACGACCGCGCGACGTTCGACCTCACTTTCAAAGTACCGAACAGGTACACGCTGGTCGGCGTAGGCAAGCTGGTAAAGAGTTGGCGTGAAGGCGACTACGCTGCGTCGCAATGGGTGTCCGGCGTTCCGCTTGCGGTTGCGGGATTCAACTATGGGCTGTTTAAGAAAAAGGAGATCGACGATCCGGATACGAAGTATCAGATCGAAGGTTACGCAACGGTTGATCTCCCTGACTATATGCGCGGGACGGGAATGGCCTTGACGCCCGCGGCCTTGAATCAGAGTGCTATGGTCGATGCGCAGAACGCAATGCGCATCTTCACGCACTGGTTTGGCGAAGCGCCTTATGGGCGGATCGCCATAACTCAACAGCCTCAGTTCAACTTCGGGCAGTCGTGGCCGACATTGGTCTACTTGCCGATAAGCGCTTACCTCGATTCAACCCAGCGGTATATGCTGCTGGGCGGCATCAACTCGCGCTTTACGGAGTTCATACAGGAGGTGACGCCGCACGAAGTGGCGCATCAGTGGTGGGGCCACGTCGTGGGATGGGCTTCGTTTCACGATCAATGGTTGTCGGAAGGATTCGCGGATTTCTCCGCGGGCCTGTTCCTGCAAGCCACCGAGAAAACCTCCGACAAGTACCTCAGGTATTGGGAGCGCCACCGTCAGTCGATAGTCGACAAGAACCAGTGGGGCAAACGCGCAAACGACGCCGGGCCGATTTGGATGGGCCTCAGGTTGAATACCTTCAAGACGCCGGGCGGGTATCGGCTCGT
>JBBPIG010000052.1 GCA_038040445.1 Acidobacteriota bacterium
TGGTTAGAACGCCGGCCTGTCACGTCGGAGGTCGCGGGTTCGAATCCCGTCGGCTCCGCCATTTTAATCGATGAAAAGAGCCAGGTTGATCTGGCTCTTTTTCTTTCACTGCGGGAGATTCAGTTAGATCGGTCAGTATGGGCTCTCGGTAGTCATATCAGGCGTGGCCAACGGCCGGAAATATTAGTGGACCCAGCGCCGTTTTCGGATGCACTAAGCAACTCGAGCCCATTGACCACGCCTTTACCGATTCTCGCCCTCTCAACGTGGCGGCGCTCTTCAGACAAGTGCCGCGGTCACTCGAGGGCACGCGTGAACTGGAACTCATTTGAGAGGGAATTGTTGGAGTTTCTGACTTGAAGCGTGACGGTTTGTCCCGGGCTGATCAGCTTGCCCGCCTTCCTGGCTATCAGAAGTGTCGTGGATTGATCCGAGCGCTGATAGATGATCGTTGGCGCACATCCATAAGCACATCCATAAGCTTGTGTGTAGATTTGCTCCTGCACTAACATATTGTCTTAGCGCGCATTCCCACGCGTTCACTTTTTATGATCACCGTCGATCAAGCGCTCAGCATCGTGCTCGACCACGTCGAGCCGCTCCGTGCTGAGACTGTTCCGCTCGAAGAAGCTCACTGCCGCATCCTCGCCGAAGACGTTCGCGCAGACATGGATCTTCCGCCCTTTGATCGGTCTCGTATGGATGGGTACGCCCTTCGCGCAGCGGATGTCGCCACGGCGCCCGCGAGGCTGCGGGTGATCGGAGAAATCGCAGCCGGTGCCGAGTTCGACAAGGAGATCAAAGCCGGCGAGGCGGTGAAGATCTTCACCGGCGCGCCCGTTCCCGACGGCGCGGACGCCGTCCAAAAAGTCGAAGTCACTCGCGCCGACGGGCACGAGGTCGAGATATTAGAGTCCGTCACGCCAGGTCAGTTCATAACGCCGCGCGCAAGCGAAGTCGCGGCGGGCGAGATAGTCGCCGACGCCGGACGCGAGATCGGCCCTGCTGAGATGGCCGTGCTTGCCTCGTTTGGTTATGCAAGCGTACGAGCCGCGCGCCGTCCTCGAGTGGCGGTGATCTCGACGGGCAGCGAATTGGTTGATGTATCAACTAAGCCTTCGGCGGCGCAAATACGAAACTCGAACACTTACACGCTGGCGGCTTATGCCGAACGTGCCGGCGCGACAGTCGATATGCTTGGCACCGTGGAAGACACACCCGAAGCCACTCGTGATTCGTTGCTCAGAGCCGCGGACAACCGCGACATGGTCATCACCTCGGGCGGCGTGTCGATGGGTGATTACGATCTGGTCAAGGCCGCGCTGAAGGATATTGGCGCGGAGGTTTTCTTCGACAAAGTTATAATTCGACCAGGCAAGCCAATTGTTTTCGCGAAACGCGGCGGGACTCTCTTTTTCGGGCTTCCCGGAAATCCCGTCTCGACTTCGGTCACATTTAATGTTTTCGCGAGGCCGGCGATTCGAAAAATGCAGGGCGAGCGTTCGCCTTTGCTGCCCACTGTCAGCGCGCAGCTTTCTCGATCTCTGAAGGATCCGTCGAGTCGAAGAAGCTATCTGCCAGCTCGTCTATTCATAGAAGATGGCCGCGCGATGGTTGAGTCTTTGAAGTGGGGCGGTTCGTCGGATCTGGTAGCTTTCATGCTAGCGAACGCATTGATCATCGTCAGGGAAGAGGTGCATGAGATCGAGGCCGGAGAACTGGTGGACGTGCTCGTGTTGACACCGTGGTAACTGTCGGTTGGCGCGGCGAAAGGTATATGGACATGACTCTCACTCACGCTGACGAGGAAGGGCGCGCGCGGATGGTGGATGTAAGCGACAAGCCCGTCACCACGCGCACGGCGGTTGCGAGCGGATTCGTGCGAATGGCTGCGGCCACGGTGGAAGCTATTCGCGAACATCGCACCCCCAAAGGCGATCCACTGGAAGTGGCCCGGCTGGCAGGAATCATGGCCGCCAAGCGTACGGCGGAGTTGATCCCGCTGTGCCACAGCCTTCCGCTCAATCATGCGGACGTGCAGCTCGAGTTGAGAGTTGACGGAATAGCCATCGTCGCGACAGCGAGCACTGACAGCAAGACCGGCGTCGAGATGGAAGCGCTCACCGCAGCTTCGGTGGCCGCGCTGACGATCTACGATATGTGCAAGGCGATAGACAAAGCCATGGTGATAACCGACATCAGGTTGGAATCAAAGAGCGGCGGACGGTCGGGCGACTACAAGAGAAGTGATGAGTGACGAGTGATCGTTGGAATTCCAGGCGTTCAAGGCGGATCATCCGCCGCTCCTTTTATTCTCGACCATTCTGACGAGGCGAACCAAGCTCGCGATGACAGCGTATAGCTCGTTATGCAAAGCCAGTCCGAAATTAGAAATTCATTCAAGCTGCTGGTGTTCGCTTCGCTGTTGACCCTCGTGCTTTGGTTCATTCCATTCGCCGGCCTCATCACCACTCCTATTAGACTCTTTGTCACGTTCATTCATGAGACCGGACACGCGTTAGCTGCGCTTGCGACGTTCGGCGGAGTGAATCGGGTCGCGCTAGACTGGAGCGGCAGCGGGGTAACTTTCACCCAGGGTGGTTGGGGATTTGTGATTTCGAGCGCCGGCTACCTCGCGACGACGATCTACGGTGCAGGCTTACTCCTGATGTTGAGACGCGAGCGTAACGCGCGGAAGGCGGCGATTGGAACGGGCGGTTTGCTTCTATTGATAACCGCCCTGTTCGGCGGGAATGTTCTTGCGTGGCTAGCCGGATTGGTGTTTGGCGCTGGATGTCTGTTCCTCGGTTTGAAGGCCAAGCCTCGATTGATTCATTTCTGCATGAGTTTCCTCGCTGTGCAATGCCTGCTCAACGCGTTCTACGATCTTCGCGCCTTGTTGTACCTGTCGGCGTTCGATCCCGCTTTTCCAACCGATGCCCGAAACATGTCACAAGCTACCGGAGGGTTCCTGCCTCCCTTGTTCTGGGCAGCGGGCTGGGTCCTTCTTTCGGCGGTAGTTGTGGTCGCGACCTTGGCCGTCTACTATCGAAGCCTGCGCGAGCGGGCGGCAATGCCCGCGGCTCCGCTGCCTTCGCTTATAGCAAGTCACTCGACGAACGTTTCAAATCCTCAGGTCTGAGCACGAACAGCCAATGACGATCGGCGGTCCCTCGCTAGTTGTCCCTCGCTGGTTTTACAAGCTCTCAAGCGCCTTGCTAGAATCTGACACGTTGCTTTTCTTTGGCACCAGCTTACGATACGAGCGTGCAATGGGTTGGGGGTTAGTCGAAGCATGATCAAGCAAGCAGTTTGTGCAGCGGCAATCGCTTTTCTGACTTCGGTAGTCTCGGAGGCGCGGGTTCAGCAGAATGTACTTGCCAATCCGGACGAGATTCTCGCGATCGCCAGACAACACCTTCAAAAAGGAGAGCAATGTTTGTCTGCCGGTGACGGCGAGTGCGCGCGGCGCGAGTTTGATAGCGCGGTCGATGAAATTCTGGGATCCGGGATTGACTTGCGCGGCAACGATAAGCTCCGAGCAGGATGGCGCGAGATGATCGAGAAGATCAATCGCTATGAGACGACGCCGCTCGCGGTCAGCGGAAAGCAGGTTTGGAGATCGCAGGAGTTCGAAGGGCAACCCCCCCGGGACAACGTCGCCGAAAATGCGTCAACCGAGCAGGGTGTCCCCGGGGATGTGGGCACTTTTCAGCGCCGGTTCGCCGACCTTCGAAAGCGCTTTCAGGAGAAGTACGACCGCGATCTAACGCTCACAGGAGCCGACCACGCGGAGCACCGGCGGCTCTACGGTAGCGGCAGCGCCTACGACATTCGCGTTCGCGACCTGACGCGTGAACAGGTTGGGTTCATCATTGCCACCGGCGGCGGCCTCGGCTTGCGCATAAAAGACTTTTCGACCTGGGAAAGCGTTGCGGCCCACAATGCCCGGACTCTCATGCTGGGCCGCCCGCTGGACACGTTAGCTACCGGGGTACATCTGCACATAGATCGCATGGCTCTTCCCAGGAAGAAGAGTCTGAGTGCCGTACCCGTAATAACGAAGAGGCCGAGGCAAGGGCGGCGATCCGAGAACCGATGACCTGGAATGGAGAAGAAAGAAGGGTCAGCGCCGAGCGCAGAGTGGTCGAGCGCCGGCGCACGATGCGTTACAACGTACGCACTATGTTGATCATCGACGGAATCACCTGGATTGACCCGGAAGATGGCGAACGCAGGCGCCAGGTCAGGCGTCGCGTCGACCGTGAGACGCTTGCGACAATGTTTGTTCGCCACGCCCGTCCGTAAAGTGCCGCCTTGCAGGGCACGCGCAGACTACGGATTCCTTTCCACCAATCTTGTTAGACCTGTTGAAGCGGGCAGTGATCGGGTTGAAGTTTGCCAAACCGGCTATTAGACTGAGTGCATTGCTATGAGCGGAATGAAATTTCGTCGAACCTGTTCGGTTTGCAACGCTACATTTTTCTCCCCGGATCGCAAAGCCGCCTATTGCCTGAAGTGCCTCAAGAAGCGTGTGGTGAAGCATGTGCCTTCCGAAGCCAAAGCCGTGGCGGAGTCCACTCGAGTAGCGCCTCGGGCGTTTGCGTCGCCGGGACCGCCGCTCGGAGAGCCTCCCAAACAAAGGCCGGCGCGCGTGGCAAGGGTCGCGACGCTCACGCCTGAGCTACGCCGCCGAGTCGTTGAGATCTATGAAGAGGAATACGCGAATGGTGAGCTCCAAGCTCGCGAAGTTCACGCTCAGATCGCGAACAAGTTGTGGCTCAAGCGCCAGCTTGTAGCCGACATCATTCGCGAGATCACTCAATCGAAAGTCGCCCTCACTGACGAGCTCAAAGACCGCGCGATAGAAATGTACCAGCGTTTCGTTGAGAGCGGCCATAGACCCGACGGCGGCCGGCGCCGCGCAATCAGCTCGGCGCTCGGGTTGCCCTATAAGCAGGTGATGAAGATCATCCGTGAGTGGTCGATGGCCGAATACGAAACATCGCCGACTCCGAATCCCAGCCGCCTGCAGCTTTTCGAAATCGAGAAAATGTATTGGGAGGAGTTGAACCAACAACGTTACCGGCTAACCGAACTGCCGTCCAAAATAGCCGAGAGTCTCGGATATGTAAGCAGATGGCAGGTGCTCAGATGGCTGGATGTTCTTCACGACGATCAGCGCGCGTTTGCAAACGTGCCCGATCCGTCGCCTGAAGCGCAGCAGCAGATACTCGACGCGTACGTGGAGTATTTGCGCTTGCCGGCGCCACCCGAGCACGGCTTGCATTACAGCATCGCCGGCCGGATTGCAAAGGTCAGCCCTCGTCAGGTCCACAAGATACTTCAGTATCACAGACACAAGATGCGCGCTGAATATCCGCTAATCTAGTTCTTAGTCCGTAGTCCGTAGTCCGTAGCTTCTTTCGCGGCAGGCGCTCACTTCGGGCTACGGACCACGGACTATGGACTACGGACTCCTTGAATGAAACAAGTAGTACAGAGCTTTCGCACCGGCCAGTTGAAAGTCGAGGAACTGCCGCCGCCCGCGCTCAGGCCGGGCGGTGTATTGGTTCGCACCGCCTGCTCGCTTATTAGCGCCGGCACCGAGCGGACGATAGTCGAAACCGCCCAGAGTTCTCTCATCGGAAAAGCGCGCAGCAGACCCGACCTCGTGCGCCAGGTTTTCGACACGTTCAAGCGCGAGGGACTTAGCTCCACTTTTGAGAAGGTGAAGGCGCGGTTGTCCCAGACGAAGGCGCTGGGCTACAGCGCCTCCGGCGAAGTAATCGCGGTCGGCGCCGGCGCCCCGGAGTTTTGCGTCGGCGACCGCGTCGCCTGCGCCGGCGGCGGCTACGCCTCGCATGCCGAAGTCATTTTCGTCCCCAAGAACCTTTGCTGCAAACTGCCCGACGGCGTTTCTTTTGAGTCTGCCTGCTACACCACCGTCGGAGCAATTGCTCTTCAGGGCGTACGTCAGGCGGAGCCGCGGCTGGGGGAAACAGTTGCAGTGATCGGGCTTGGGCTGGTCGGACAACTCGCGGTGCAGCTTTTGAAGGCCGCGGGGTGTCAGGTGCTCGGAGTCGATATCGACAGCGCCGCCAGCGCGCTTGCCAGGAAGTCGGGCGCCGACCTGGTGGCTACCGATCCAGCGGCGGCCCGGGCGGCTTGCAGTGTTTTGACTGCAGGACGCGGGGCCGATTGCATCGTGATCACCGCGGCCACGAAGTCGTCAGAGCCGGTCGAGCTTGCTGCTGAGCTCGCGCGCGATAGAGCGCGGGTCGTGGTGGTCGGACTCGTTGGCATGAATGTTCCACGACACAGCTTCTTCGCCAAGGAACTCGAGCTTCGGCTGTCGCGTTCGTACGGACCCGGCAGATACGATCCTGACTATGAAGAGAAGGGAAGCGATTACCCGATCGGTTATGTGCGATGGACCGAGAAACGGAACATGGAAGCCTTCCTGCGGCTTGTTGCCGATGGAAAGATAAACACCGATCTGCTCACGACGCAGCGCTTCCCGGTCGCGCAGGCGACCGACGCCTACGATCTCATACTGAGTGGGGGCCACCGCTATTGCGGCATGGTGCTCGAATATCCAAGTGCTGATCAACAGAGCGTATGGCCGGGAAGGGAAGCTCGGGCGAAGGCCGTTGCAAGCAACGAGCTGGGAATAAGCTTTATCGGCGCCGGCGCTTTTGCTCGCGGAGTCTTGTTGCCTATTGTCAGACGCTCGGCGAAGATTCAGCTTGTCGCCGTCGGCGCGGCAACGGGACTCACCGCCAAGAACACGGCTGAACAGTTTGGCTTCTCCTATTCGACAACTGACTCTCAAGAGATACTCGAAGACGAAAAATCTCAACTAGTCTTCATAGCGACGCGCCACGACTCGCACGCTCGGCTTGCGGCCGAGGCATTGAGAGGCGGGAAGCACGTGTTCGTTGAAAAGCCGCTCGCGGTCACCGAAGAAGAACTCCGCGATGTTGTTGGCGCCGCGCGTGAATCGGAAGGGCTGCTGATGGTGGGCTACAATCGCCGCTTTGCGCCGATCGCCAGGGAGATCGAGGAGCGTTTTCGCAAGCGTGCCGGGCCGATGACCATACTATACCGCGTGAACGCCGGTCAGCTACCTCGCGATCACTGGACTCACGACGCTGCCGAAGGCGGAGGACGAATAATAGGCGAGGCGTGTCATTTCATCGACTTCGTTCAGTATCTGACCGGCGCTTTGCCGGCGCGCGTCAGCGCCCAAGCTGTGCCTCGGACCGAGGAGGCGGGGCTGGTCGATGACAGCACGGTGATCTCAATGAGCATGACGGACGGCTCGATCGCTTCGATCGTTTACACCGCGAGCGGCGACTCGTCCGTGGCTAAAGAGCGTGTCGAAATATTCTGTGACGGTAACGTTGCGACGATTGACGATTTCAAGAGCGGAGTTTTCATTGGCGGCGGGAAGAAGGCTAAGATGGGTACCGGCGCGCAGGATAAGGGACACAGGGCTGAAATCGCCACGTTTCTTGACGCCGCGCGCGGCCGCACAGGCGCTCCGATCGCGCTTGAATCGTTAGTCGCGACTACGCTGGCTTCATTCGCGGTTGTTGAATCGGTGAGGAGCGCAAACGTAGTGAGCGTCGATTTGAGTTCGGTGTTCTCGTGACAGTGAAGAGCACCTGCATGGTGTTCTTCTCAAAACTCAGGAGGTTTGTGATGAAATCGGTCAGGCTGTTTTGTATGCTTGGGGTGATCGGCTTCTTAAGCTCATCGGCGAGCTCATTGGCGTTCGCGCAGGGTTCCGCGAAAGTAGTGAAGGTGAGTCCAGGGGAATCGCTTTATAAGATCAAGCGAGGGGGCGCCGCCGCTCAGATCGCAGTCATAATAGAAATCGACGGAGACTACCACATAAACTCAAACCGGCCCGCGGAGAAGTACCTGATCCCCACGGCGCTCAAAATCGAACGCACTGCTGGCCTCACCACAACTCCGGTGACCTATCCGAAAGCAAAGCTCGAGAAGTTCGAGTTCTCAAAGAAGCCTTTGTCTGTGTTCGAAGGTAAGACGGTTTTGAAACTGACCGTGCGAGCTCTTCCCTCGCTTGCTCCCGGGAGCCAGACGCTCAAAGCAAAACTGACCGTGCAAGCTTGCAACAATCAACAATGTCTCCGCCCTCAAACGATAGATGTGAGCATTGCTTTGCAGGTGGAGTAAATAGGCGCACTCCAAAACCGCGATGATCGATGATTGCGAGCAGGCCCTATCAAGACTCCTTCAATATTGCCGCAGCGAGTCCTGGCTGGGGTACGATCCGTATGACGCACTGAATAGCCCGCTCGCTCACCTGTTTCCGTTCAAACAGCGAATCGCCAGAACTGTATTGACTCAGCTCGTCAAGCGCAGCCCTTTCAACCTGCGTCCGATTCTCGGGATTGAGAAAGACCTCAACCCGAAAGGAGTGGCAGTTGCTGCGCGCGCCCTGATGCTTCTCGCTGACAGGCATGGACACACCTTGCCGTTAGAGATAGCAGACCCGCCGAAGCACCAGGCTGAAGGCGCGGAGGCGGATTTCACTTTTTTGATGAGCCGGCTCGGGTCACTGCGAAGCGCTGACTACTCGGAGGCGTGTTGGGGTTACAACTTCGATTGGCAGTCGCGGGCCTTCTTCGCGCCGCGCGGCACTCCGAACGTCGTCTGCACGGTGTTTGCCGCTCAGGCATATCTGGATTGGTATGAAAGAACTGGGAGCGAGTCCGTTCTGGAAATGGCGGCGAGTAGCTGCCGGTTCTTGCTTGATCGGCTCAACCGCACGAAAGATCGCGACGGTGACTGTTTCAGCTACACGCCGCTTGATCATTCAAGAGTCCACAATGTGAATCTCCTGGCTGCTGAACTGCTGGCGCGCGCGTTCACGAAAACGGGAAGGGGTGAATACCGGGAAGCGGCGGAGAGAGCTGCCCGGTTCACGCTTGCACGTCAGCGCCGGGATGGCTCGTGGCTCTACGGCGAAGCCGATTCGCAGGGATGGATCGACAGCTTTCACACGGGGTTTGCGCTGGTGTCGCTCAAGCATTTGATCGAATACCTGAACGCTGATGATTGGAGACGGCCGCTGGATGAGGGGTACGAATTTTATGAGAAGCGATTCTTTCTTGCGGACGGCACACCTGGGTACTATCATGACCGGCTGCATCCTCTCGATGTCCACAGTGCAGCACAGGGCGTGATAACGTTCGTCGAAATGACAGATCTGATGCCTAACGCCAAAGCGATGGCCAGCCGAGTCTTGAGATGGGCCCTAAAGAATCTCCAGGATCAAACGGGCCTCTTTTACTTTCAAAGGCATCGATTCTACACGAACAAGATTTCATATATGAGATGGGCGCAAGCGTGGATGCTTTACGCGCTCAGTTTATACTCCTCCCGGAATCGGGTAAGCGAAAATGTCTGAACACGCCGCCACCGTAGTCAAACACGCAATAAAAGCCGAGACTCGAAAGCGCAGCGCTTTTGCCGCCCTCATACCGGTAGCGGCGCTCGTCGTCGTCGATGTCGTGCTATCGCTCGCATCATTCGTTGTTTCGTACAAGCTTCGCCAGCACACCGACATATTCGTATGGCGGCCTCGAAAATCCTTTTGGCCGGTTGGCGTCTTCGACGCGTTTGAGCCGTATCTGGGGTTCCTGTTCTTCGTGCCGCTGGTGAAGGTTTACATGCTGCGGAGGTACGGGTTGTACCGGCTGCGAGGCGAGTTCTCGCTTGGTAACGACCTTGTGAAGATCTTCAGCGCATCGACGTTCGCAACCCTCGTGCTGGTGCTGATCGCGTTCCTGTTTCGGCAGGGATTCTCATATCGCGAAGGTCATCTGGTCTCGCTGGACTTTTCTTACTCGCGGCTTGTGTTCGTATACGACTGGCTTATCGCGATCGGAGCTTTCTGGGTGGCAAGGTCCTTCGTGCGCGTGGTCCAGATTATCTACCGCTCGAGCGAGCGCAACTTGATTCCCACCGTGGTGGTAGGCTGTGGCGAGATGGCTCACGTATGCGTATCGGAAATCTCCGAGAAGCCGCGGCTGGGCTACAAGCTCGTGGGAGCGGTGCGAGCGCGGGTGAACGAAGACTCGACGGCGCTTACAAGCTACGGCGTCAGGATACTAGGCGGATTCGACGACCTTCCGGAGCTTGTCAAGCGATACGGAGTCGAAGAAGTATTGATCACCGACACGCGCATCAATCCGCGCAAGATGTTCGAGGTGCTGATGGAGTGCGGGCGCGACCATCACATCAAGTACCGGGTTATACCGAACCTGTTCGACTGTTTGCCTGGAAAGACCGAGATTGCAACGCTCGGCTCCCTGCCGATGATCAAGCTCTACGAGGAAGGGCTGCGAGGCTCTCAGCGAGCGGTCAAGCGCGGGCTGGACGTTATCGTGGCGATCGGGTTGCTGCTGGTCACCTGGCCGTTCTGGTTGGCGCTTGCGATCTTGATCAAGATGGAGTCGCGCGGCCCGGTGTTTTTGAGGCAAGAGCGTGTGGGTATGGATGGCAAAGTTTTTTCGATGATCAAGTTTCGCTCGATGGTGGACGGGGTGGATGACCAGGCCCATCGTGAATTGATGAAGCGAACCATCAACGGCGAAGACGCAAATCAAGGCACGCCAGCCGAGCCGATTTACGGCAAGGTCAAAGATGATCCGCGGCTGACGAAGATCGGGAGCTGGATGCGCCGGTATTCGGTCGACGAACTGCCGCAGATCTTCAACGTGCTGAAGGGACAGATGAGCGTAGTCGGCCCTCGCCCGCCGATTCCCTACGAAGTGCGGCACTACAAGGACTGGCATCGGACGCGATTTCACGTGAGGCCCGGCATCACCGGCCTATGGCAGGTGAGCGGAAGAAACCGGCTGCACTTCGAGGAAATGGTGCGGCTGGATGTTTTCTACATCGAGAACTGGTCGCCGTGGTTGGATGTGAAGATAATGCTGAAGACGCTACCGGTGATGTTGAGAGGGGATAACACTTACTAACCGTGTTGTTCGAAGACATTCGATTCACAAGCGACGACCACTGTTCTTCTTCGGGAGAAACTGACAGTCTAGTGTCTATCTTTTATTTGCTGGCAAGGACATTCACCTGATGTCCCATGTAATCGCAGTTGTCCTCGTGATTATCCGGATTTGAGCCGAACCACGTTGTATAAGTCGCCTCGCTGATTAGAAGATCCGATGCACGCAGACCTGTAGCTTTAAGAGTCAGGTTATAGGGATCATCCAAATGATCAAGATACATCCCTTCGGTGATGAAGTACGCCAATCCATGGGTCTGCGGTCAACTAACCACTGACAGCTAAAGTATGACTCCTGATAAATGGAAACAGGTCCTAGAGTTGTTCGAGGCCGCGCTCGAACTCGCGCCCGGCGAGCGCGCGGCTTTTTTAGGCGAGGCTTGTCGCGGAGATTCATCGCTGCGGGGCGAGGTCGAGGCGCTGCTCTCTGCTGACAACAAAGCCGAGGGGTTTCTCGACGGCCGGCTTGAGGCGGCGACGGCGCTATTCGGGGACGGAGAGGCGCCGCTGGTCGAGGGGGCCATGATCGGCGCCTACCGGATCGTCCGCGAGCTCGGACGCGGCGGCATGGGCACGGTCTACCTGGCGGGCCGCGCCGACGACACCTATAAAAAGCGCGTCGCCATCAAGCTCATCAAGCGTGGCATGGACACGGAGGAAGTGCTGAGCCGCTTCCGAAATGAGCGCCAGATACTCGCCTCCTTGGACCACCCGAATATCGCCCGCCTGTTCGACGGCGGCACGACCGACCAGGGGCTGCCCTACTTCGTGATGGAATACATTGAGGGGCAGCCCATTGACCGCTACTGCGACGAGAGGAAACTGACGACCGCCGAGCGGCTGCAGCTCTTCCGGACGGTGTGCGCCGCCGCCCACTATGCGCACCAGAATCTCGTCGTACACCGCGACCTCAAGCCCTCAAACATCCTTGTGACCAACGAGGGGGCTGTGAAGCTGTTGGACTTCGGGATCGCCAAACTGCTCAATCCCGACCTCTACGCCCGAACCGACGTGGCGACCGCCCAGTGGGTGCGCCCGATGACCCCCGACTACGCCAGCCCGGAGCAGGCGCGCGGGCTCAAGATCACCACCGCCAGTGACACCTACTCGCTCGGCGTGATCCTCTACGAGTTGCTCACCGGGCGGCGCCCTTACCGCATCACGAGCTACACGCCGCAGGAGATCGAGCGGGTGATCTGCGAGCAGGAGCCGGAGAAGCCAAGCACCGCCGTACACCGCGTCGAGACCGTACCCAGTCCGGATGGCGAGACGCAAATTGCCCTCTCGCCTGAGAAGGTGAGCCGCACGCGCGAGGGGCAGCCCGAGAAGCTGCGCCGGAAGCTCGCGGGTGACCTCGACAACATCGTGCTGATGGCGATGCGTAAAGAATCGCAGCGGCGATATGCCTCTGTCGAGCAGCTTGCAGAAGACCTGCGCCGCCACCTTGAAGGCTTGCCTGTCATTGCCCGCAAGGACACGTTCGCTTATCGCGCAAGCAAGTTCGTCAAGCGACATAAAGCTGGAGTCGTTGCCGCTGCGCTGATCGTCGTGATACTGCTAGCCGGTGTTATTGTGACACTTTGGCAGGCGAGCGTTGCGCGCAGCCAGCGCGCGATTGCCGAAAGGCGATTCAACGACGTGCGCAACCTCGCTAACTCTCTCGTGTTCCGTCTGCACGATGAGATAGCGGACCTTCCCGGCTCGACTCGCGCGCGGCAAACTCTCGTTCAGATGGCGCTCGAATACCTGGACGCTCTGGCGAAAGAAGCAGGCGGCGACGCATCGCTTCAAGCAGAGCTTGCGTCGGCTTATGAAAAGGTCGGCGACGTGCAGGGCAACCCGAGCAATGCGAATCTAGGCGACATTCAAGGGGCGCTGGCAAGCTACCAGAAAGCGCAGGCGATTCGTGAGACTCTGGTTCAAAGAAACCTGACTGATCGAAAGATGCGCGGCGAGCTTGCGCGCAATCAGGTATTCGTAAGCGACCTGCTTTCGCAGATGGGCGACACCGCCGCAGGGCTTGAGAGCCAGCAACGCACCCTTTCAGTATTCCAGTCGCTTGTGGAAGAAGACCCACGAGATGTTGACGCCCGAGACGGGCTTGGGAACTCCGAAAACCGTATGGGCTATTTGCTGTTGACGATGGGCAAAGCTGACGAGGCGCTCGAGCACCAACGAAAATCGGCAGCCATTCGCAAGCTGCTTGCGGCGGAAAATCCGAACGAGGTGAAGTTCCAGCGCAATCTCGCAGTAAGTTATTTGTGGCTCGCGCTCACGCTTGGCGAATTGAACGACTCGCAGGGAGCCATCGTAAGCTGGCGGCAGGCCATAGCGGGCTTTGAGGCAATCGCAACCGCGAACCCGACAAGCGCGAGGTCGCGCCGCGACGTGCAATCGAGCTACAACGGACTGGGCGATGCGCTGATGAAGGCAGGCGATTTAGATAGTGCGCTCGAAAGCCAGCTCAAGGCGTTGTCGCATTCGGAAGAGTCGTATGCTAGCGATAAGAACAATGCGGTGATTCTCGAAGACGTATCTTACAGCCTGAAACAGATCGGCGGAATACTGGTTGAGAAAGGCGACGTGGCGGGCGCGTTGAAAATTTACCGCAGGGCATTGGACATTTACGAGAAGCGGATTGCTGAAGACCGGATGAATACAATGTACTCTGCCTTTGCAGCCGAAATTCACAATGGCATGGGCAACGCTATGATGAAGGCGAACGATCTATCGGAAGCTATGAAGAGCTATCGCCGGGCACTGGCGATATTTGAAAAGCTTTCATCGGAAGACCCGGCCGAAGCGATGAAGCGGCGCGAGCTGGCTCGCTCATGCTCTAATCTCGGAAACGTTTATGCAATCCTTGCTTCAAAATCGCCGGGCAATCAACGAATCGAAAACTGGCGCGAGGCACGAAGTAATTATCAAAAGAGTCTCGATATACTATTGGACATGCGCAATCGCGGCACGCTCCCCGCGGTTGAGTCGGGAGAGCCTGAAAAAATCGCGGCAGAGATTGCGCGATGTGACGCGGCATTGAAAGGAAACGCAACCGGCCAGTGACGACTCGACTTCTCTTCGCATCTTCACAGGGGCCCAAAGCGGGCCGTGGCGCGGGCGATAAGCGCACGCTGGAGGCTCTCAACCGGCTCATCGTCCTCTACCAATCATGGAGCAAAGCGCCCAAAGCTGCAGAGTACCGCGCCCTTCTGCTGAATGCGAACGAAGAAGGTATGAGGTAGAAGGCTTTCTAACGCGTTGCATAACCGGGCGCGAAGCGAAGTATTGAAGGTATCATACAAAACTCGCTCGCCGCGCTCCGGTGCATGCCTTTAGTTGGGTAATTTTATGACGAACGCCAATCGCCAATCGCCTTGGCGAACTGAGCTTGATGATTTGATGCGCGGTGTGGCGGGAGCATTCCTCTTCGGTGCGCCGTTCCTATTTACAATGGAGGTCTGGTGGAAAGGTAACTTCACTTCGCCTCCACGTATGCTGCTAATGCTAGGAATAGCTTATGCCGCACTCGTCTTGCTTGACTTGCGGGGCGGTTTTCGCACGGAACATTCACGCACTTGGCCGCGAATATTTACCGATAGCTTGGAAGCGCTGGCGATTGCCCTGCTGACTGCGACACTCAGCTTAATCTTGATAGGTGTCGTCCGCTTTGATACAGGACTTGAGGCCGCTATGGGCCGCATCATTACTGAGGCATTACCATTCAGCATAGGCGTTGGGATTGCGAACAACGTACTCCAGAATCGCGACGAAAATAACGCCGGCACTGACGGTAGCAGGAAGGATCCTTCTAAGCATCAAGGGCATGACAATGCCTGGCGCGGCACGCTGGCTGATGCGGGCGCGACAGCACTGGGCGCAGTGATTATTGCCGCCGCCATATCTCCCACAGACGAAATTCCTATGATTGCGAGTACGCTTTCATCATCCTGGTTGCTGGTCATCATCGCCAGTTCATTATTGATTTCATACATAATTGTGTTTGAAGCTAACTTCGGCGCCCAGACCATGCGCAGGTCACAGCCGGGACTTTTTCAAAACCCGATCAGCGAAACCCTGGCCTCTTACCTGATCGCGTTATTGGTCTCATTGTTGATGCTCTTGTTATTCCAATTGCTTCGCGCGGAGGATCCTCTCAGCCAGTGGGTCAGCTACACTATTGTTCTGGGACTTCCGGCTACAATTGGTGGAGCGGCGGGAAGGCTAGCCTTATGACTAGAAAGAAGGGCAAGACCAGCGGTATACCACGCACAAAAGCTGAGTGGGTATCGATGATTATTTCGATTGTGTTGCTGGCCGGAGTGGTCGGGGTGGTTATCGCGTTATGGTTAAGCTCTTCCAAGGAGCCGGCACGATTCCGTATAGATCGAAGGGCAACTCGCAATGAAGTGGGTCACTACTACCTACCAATAACCGTCACTAACGAAGGAGACGCGACGGGCGCGCAAGTCACCGTTGAAGGAAGACTAAGAGGGTCTGGTAATGAACAGACATCCGCTACCACTTTCGATTTTATTCCTGCCCATTCGAGTGTGGAAGGAGTTCTCATTTTCGATACCGAGCCAACTTCAGCAGAGTTGCGTGTAGTCGGTTATCAACAACCTTAGGCGCAAACGCTTGGAGGTAGATTGCGGTCTCTCAGCCACCCAACGCTCGAATTAACCCGCGCCGAGCATAGAGCATTCAAGCTATAGGGAACAAGACAACGATGAAAAAGATTGCTATCGAGGCGTCGGGTTGAATGAGTTGTTAGGCGATTTAGGAGGTAGCGATCATCGGATTTACATTGGGCCATTAGTTTATACTTTCGGTTGGGGGTTTGAGGGCGACCGGGGATGGCCGCGCGGGGCTTGAAGAGTTGGCGGGTGTGGGGCGAGAGTCCGCCTCACATGACGGCCGTGGCGAATTCGGCCGGGTCGTCGTGGATTCTCAAATCTGATAGATGAGTTGAGTTATTGCTGACGCCTTCGAGCGCCACTCGCTTTTCAATCACTTACGGCCGCGCCACGGGCTAGGGTCGGTGGCGCGGTAACGTCTTGGTAAGGGACGACTCGGCCGCGGTGGAAAATTTCGGATTGACAACCACTCCCCTTGACGTTATCGTCCGTAGCGCCCCGACTGTGAGACTATGGAATTATCTCTTTTATCCCCTTTAGCGCTGATCATAATGTCGGGAGGTATTCTTCCCCCTTCTTCAACCCAAGTTCTTTAACAAACGGAGGCCCACATGAAAATCCCTCGTTCGCTCGCACACACCGCCTTCCCCTTCTGCGCGCTCCTCCTCTTACTCCTGTCGCCGACCGGCGCATCCGCGCAGAAAGGGGAGATGACTTTCACCACCAAATCTCCCGAGGCCTTAAAGCTCTTCCTCGAAGGCCTGGATAAGCTCGATAACGTGGAGGGCCCAGCCGCCGCCCCACTGTTCGAGCGCGCCATCAAGGCCGACCCGGATTTCGCCATGGCGTACCTCCTCCGTGCACAATCGGGCGGCGGATTTCAGATCTTCCGGCAGAACCTGGCGAAGGCCGTGGAGCTGAGCGCGAAGGCTTCGCCGGGCGAGCGTGAATGGATCATGTACGCGCAGGCACAGGCCGACAACAACGCGGCGCAAGCCAAAGCGCACCTCGACAAGCTCCTGATGCTCTTCCCGAATGACAAGCGCGTGCATCAACTGGCCGGTAATTATTACCGCGGGCAGGGCGATGACCAGATGGCAGCGCAGGAATTTAGGAAGGCCATAGAAATCGACAAGAACTTCGCCGCTGCCTACAACCAGCTCGGCTACTCGCTGTCCTTCCAGGGCAACTACAAGGAGGCTGAGAAGGCTTTTCAGGACTACGTCAGGCTGCGGCCTAACAGCCCGAACCCTTACGACTCGTACGCGGAACTCCTGCTCAAGCAGGGGCGCTACGACGAGTCAATCGCGCAGTACAAAAAGGCGCTTGAAAAAGACCCGGCGTTCAGCGGCTCTTTGGCCGGCATCGGCAACAACTACATCTTCAAGCGCGACTACGAGAAAGCGCGCCAATCCTACCAGGAGCAGTTCGACCGCGCGCCCAACGTCAACCAGAAGATCGGTGCGATGAACCTGACGGTTGCCTCCTACGTCCACGAGGGGAAGACGGCGGAAGCCGTGCAGGCGGCGGAGCGGCTGGCGAAGTTCGCGGATGAGCAGAAACAGATTCAGCCGGCAATAGGCGCTCACGACACCGCCGCATTCATCCTGGCCGAAGCGGGTAAGTTCGAGGAAGCCGCGAAGCACCTCGCGGAAGCCGACAGGCTCAGGGATGACCCTTCACTACCGGAGCGCGTCCGCGAGAACAATCGCGGGGGCAAGATGTTTAGCCACGCCTACATGATGATCTCTCAAGGGAAGTTCGACGCGGCGAAAGTGCAGATCGAAGAGCTGAGCAAGTTCATCTCCACCCGCAACAACCGGTTCGAACAGAGGGGGCTCAACGAGTTGATGGGAATGCTGGCGCTCAAGCAGGGGGATCACGCCAGGGCGCTCGAGTACTTCGCCAAAGGCGACCCGGACGACCCAATCGTCTGGTATTACACGGCCCAAGCCTACGAGGGTAAGGGGGACAAGCAAAACGCGAAGATGTTGTACCGCCGGGTAGCCGACTGGAATCAGAACAACACCGGCTACGCCATCGTGAGACCGCGCGCCCTGGCTAAGTTGGAGGAGGCGGCCAAGGAGGCCTCTAAGCCCCGGTAGTTGCCAGATCTTTATTCGAAGGCTCGCATCCGACCGCCGCCCCGCCGGGTGAGCCGTCGGAATGCGAGTTCGCCGGTCAAAGATCGCGTGGAGAGGGGCGGCTGGAGACTCCATAGCTTCAGCGGCCCTTTCATTTCCGCCGGGGGACTTTGATAGTCAGGCTGCGGTCGGGTAGCCGGGCAGGATCGCTCCGGCCCGGCCCCCTAAGAACCGGACGTGAGAGTTTCCCCTCATCCGGCTCAAGCATCTCGAAAGCCCCTTGCGGAACCCGCCGATGTTATATCACATCGACTTTCACGATACGCATCTGGGGCCGACGCGCTTTCGCGGGAAGCTGCACCAGCTTATACTGCGGCTGTCATCTGCATTGCTTCCTAAGTCGGTTTGTCAGACTCTCTCGTGACGAGACACCAGATGGAAGTCTGCCCGCTTTCACGCGAGGCAAGACAGCGCCTCTATCCATCTCATTACAAGATGGCGTTTGCTTTTTCCATCCTCCCATACCCGCAGCCCTGATTCACATGTGTTGCCCTTGCCACTCGATCCTAGTTCCCGACCACTTTGATGCTAGCAGTCGCAGCCGCTTCTCACGATTAAGCTGCCATCCTTGTAGGATGAGGCTCCATTGTCCCCGGAGCTGATTACCCCGGTTGGATACCGATGGCAGAACATCGGGTTGTGTTCTGAAAGAACTTCAGTCACAACAGCCACTCACGCGACTTCGTGTCGCAGTCAACCCAGAATTGTGAGACGGCTTGCTGCTGCGGACGGTATTGAATTCGGACGCCGCGCCGCACAAAACTTAAGTTGTTGGGCGTCCCTAATGCCACAGCGCCGACCCGCTGGCAAACTAGCCACTCCCAAACAGATGGACTCCTGTGAGAGTGACAGCCAAGGCGAGCATTAGCCATAGAACAATATCTGCCAACTTCCTGCGACGGTGCGCCGATTTTCTCTCTTTTTCTAAGCCTTCCGCCATGGCGTAGAACATCTGAGAAGTCAGCTTCCATACTAGAAACCCAGCCGCAACCGCCATGGCGGAGGCGATTACGGCGAGGCTTGCGATTAGGCGGCTGCCGGCACCGCTCAACCTGGTTACCATGAAACCACACGTGGCGGATGCAGCAGCGATCATTGCAATTCGCAACTGTTGCTGGGACTCACGCGCTGCCTGGTGTAACGCAGTCTTTGAACTTTGGTTGTCATCAGGTCCGCCAGAACTCATTATTTGTACCCTCCTCTCGGACGCCCAACGCTTGAGATGACGTGGCGCGAAACCGAATAGACGCCCGTTAAGATTTAACGAACAACGCCGAATGAAAGCCGCTGTTTCGCCCTCACGTCCATTGAATTGTTCTGCCGCCTTTGGTTCACTGTTCGTCATCCTTTTTTGGAAAAATAGCCATGTGCCTCTGCCCGAGCGCACGGTAGAGTTGTTGCGCGAGTACTGGGTGACGCATCGCAACCCGGCGTGGATGTTCCCATCCGAAGGCCGGGTCCACGTTGACCTAAAGAGTTCGACCGAGCCAATGCACAAGAGCTCGGTTCAACACGCATTCCGAGCGGCGCTCAAAGAGACCAAGTTCAACAAGGCGGCATCCGTTCACACGCTGAGGCACAGTTGGGCGACGCATCTGCTTGAAGCGGGAGTGAACCTGCGGCTGATCCAAGAGTATCTGGGTCACAGTTCGCCGACGACCACCAGCATCTACACACATCTGACGGCGAGAGCGGAAGACCTCGGCCGGGAAGCCATCAACCGGATCATGGTTGGGCTGTGATCGGGTGATGGTCGAGATGGCCGAGATATTCCGGGCGCACGGGCCGGAGTATCTGGCGAAGTACGGCGAGCGGATGCCGCGCGCTCACCTACGAGCGATGCGCGACATCGAGCAGTGCCGGACGCCTGTGCTCGGCGGACAGGCGTACGTGTGCACGAAGTGCGATGAGCGTCGATACAGCTATCACTCGTGCAAGAACCGGCACTGTCCCAAGTGCGGGAATGATCAAGCCAAGAAGTGGCTCGAAGAGCAGACGGAGTTGCTGCTGCCGGTGGTCCATTTTCTGGTGACCTTCACGTTGCCCGAAGAGTTGAGGCGAGTAGCGCGCTCGAATCAGAAGACGGTGTACAACATTCTGTTTCGGGGTTCATCGGAAGCGCTGCAGAAGCTGGCCTGGGACGAGCGATTTGTAGGCGGGCGAGTGGGGATGGTGGGAGTGCTGCACACGTGGACGCGGGCGCTGATCTATCATCCGCACGTGCACTACATCGTGACTGGTGGCGGGTTGAGCGAGAAGGGTGAGTGGAAGAGGTCGCGGGAAGATTTCCTGGTTC
>JBBPIG010000053.1 GCA_038040445.1 Acidobacteriota bacterium
CGGCCGTGCCTCCCGATTGAAACGGATTCGTCCGGCTGATGACCCGGCTCATCGCATCATAGGCCGTGTTCACCTGCGCGCTGTTGGGCGCCACAGTAAAAATCACCCGGCCCCAGCCGTCGTATTGCGTGGTGTTGGTAAGGGACGATGCGTCCGAACCCAAGCGAGAAACCCGGCGTGGGCCAGCTTGCGACTGGATCGAAGGTGACTGCATTCCCGTGCCTGCCCCACACACGAGAGTTACTGTACAGCGTAAGGTTGGCAGCCAGACCTCTACCCTGCGCACCTACCAGCGGAATGGCGAGGTCGAAGTTACTACCTTCGGGTTGAACATTGCCAAGCGCGGTTGGCTCAATCGCTCGATTGTGAGGCGAGCCGGCCAGGTTGCGCGGTTCGCTCCAAAGCTGATCGTAAACGAAGTCGTTTCCGGTGTAGGGCGCGCCTTGGGCGTAAGCCGTTGGCGCTAGTTGTTTGAAGATTTTTTGAAGACTAGGTCCGGTTCGCGGCTTGAACAGTAGATTCAGAGGAGGCGTGGCTTTTCGCCGGTTCTATGCTTTACCCGGTCCAGTGGACTAGCGGTGCGCATCGTCGTACTATCGTGCATGAATTTCAGCTAAGCTCGGTCACAGGAGGAGGCGATGGTCACCAGGCCACCCGACACAATGCCGGACAGGCATCAGGATGCCGTTCAGAATCGCCGCTTGCGGCAGCGGTTTCGCAAAGGCGTGTTCGTAATCCCGAGCCTGCTCACGACCGCCAACATCTTCTGTGGCTTCTACTCCGTAATGGAATCCCTCGCCGGGGCCAGATTTCTTGCGCTGGTAGGGCTGAGCAACGGTTCCGAGCACCTGGGTCCCGCCGCAATCGCCGCAGCCACCGAGCACTTCGACCGCGCTGCTATCACGATCGGTTTCGCCGCTTTGTTCGATCTGCTTGACGGCCGGGTTGCGCGGATGACCAACGCTACATCCGAGTTCGGCCTCGAGCTTGATTCAATCGCCGACGTGGTTTCATTCGGCATCGCGCCGGCGGTGCTCGCATTCGCATGGGGATACGGCGAAGTGCCAGACCTGCACAACGTCGGTTGGGCGGCATCGTTCCTGTTCGTAATCTGCGGCGCGCTCAGGCTGGCGCGGTTCAACGTGCAGGCTCGTCGTCCACATACAAACCTCCCGCCTAAGAACCCCAAGGTGGACAAGAAGGCTTTCGTGGGAATGCCGATACCGGTTGGCGCGACGATGATCGCTTCGATTACCCACTTCTTACCGAGACCCCTCGGCTTTGTTGGAGAGACCCACTTGTGGTCGCTCACAATAGGCCCGCACACATACTCGACCGCGCTGCTGGTGTTGGTGGTGTGTCTGGCTTTTCTGATGATCTCAACGTTGCGTTATTCGAGCTTGAAGAATATCGGCGTCGGCAACCGCAATCCCAGGATCTTGATAATCGGGCTGGCGCTGGTGGTGATGTTGATCTGGTTTTATTCGCGGTACGTCTTGCTGATACTCGCGACTGTCTACGCTTCGCATGGCGTCATCGCGAAGCTGTGGTCGCTTGTGAAACCTCGGCGAGCCTCCGAACCTCGCGATCTCGAGATTGGCGGTCAAAAGCTGGAAGACTCGCGTTAAGGACGCGCCTTCAGCCGCCGGCCTTAAGTTTGCCAGATGCGTCTTCGATGGTTAGCGTGCCGGTTACCTGGATCGGTTTTGGCTCAGGATTCTCAGTGCTCGATTCGCCCGCGGGCTGTAAGAACCCTGAGAGCCGCTCGGCGCCACCCATCAACAGCAATCCGGTGAGGAACGCGTCCACCAGCGGGTTGGCGTCAGGCACGCCCATAACCCGGAGTATCCGGATGTTGCCTAACGCCAGCACCACGACGCTGAGCATGCCAGCCAGAACAAAATAAACCAGCTTATGCAACCTCTCGGCGCGCGCTCTCTCGGGACCGGGCCCGTGCTGAGCCGGATCGGGAACAACTCGCGCTAACGAAGCCAGGAACAAGATCGCAGTCACAATCCTGTCAATGGCGAACGACGCGAGGAACACCAGGGCGACCGCAGTTACTCCATCGATCTTCATGGTTTTTTGACTCCTTCTTGTTTCTCTTTCGCAAACACTTTTTTGAACACACCAACTCCAGCCTGCTTCTTTTCCTTCGGTTTAGGCCAGGCGTTCGGGCCCGAAGCATTCGGCGGACAGAATCCCTCGACCTTACCAGTCACTCCGCAGTTCTTTTTCAAACCGTACTCGGCTTCGCGACACTGCGCTTGCCGATCTTGAGGCGGGCGTTTAGATTGGCTGCCGGTGCCTGAAGCAGAGAACGGTGAAGGTTGGCTGTTACTGGAGACGGAACCTGCCGACGCGGTTCCGGTAATACTCAGCGTCGCCTTCAAGTTCTTGCAGTCGCAGCTAATCTTGCTACATGCGTCCGCGGGTTCATCCGGCGGTTTGTCCGGCGGATTCTTGACCTGCAGCGTGACCGTGACCTCATCGGATACATTGCCGAGCGAGGCCCGAATCGAGTTCTTACCAGGTAAGAGCGTGACTTTCGACTGAAACGTTCCCGGCGTCGTTTGAACCTGAAAGGCCTTTCCGTTGACGGTCAGCGTGATTGACTCTGGCCCAACGTTCTCTACCCTACCCTCTACGGCTAGAACGCGACGCCCTGTTATCTCCCCATCCTTCGGAGAGTCGATGATGATCCTGACCTTCGGAGGGTCGACCTTTGGTCGCACCAGCGTTATCTGATCCGACGCGCCCGCGACCGAGGCCTCGATCAGATTCTCGCCGGGAATCAGCTTAATCTGTGCTGTGAAGCTGCCGTCAATCACCTTCACGCTGTGCGGAGCGCCATTGACAGTAAGCGTTATCGTGTCGCCCGGCGCATTTTCAACTCTCCCAATCACCGTTACGGCGCTGTCCTTGGTTTGGCCGCTTCGCGGGGAGATGATCTGAATCGACGGACGCGGCGGAAGCCTGCGCAGTGTCACCTCGTTCGAGACGGCTTCACCCTGCAAAGCTCGAATGCGATTGGCGCCAACATCGAGTTTCACGTCCGAAGCAAAACCGCCGTCGTTTGATATTGGCAGAGTGTGCGCGGAACCGTTAACCGTGAGCGTAACCGTCTGGCCCTGTGAGTTCGTGATCGTGCCCGTCACTCTTACGGATGAGCTTCGAGTTCCGCCGCTTTGCGGCGAAGTGATTTCGATGAGAGTTGTGATCCGCTTAACCACTACTTCATTCGACACAGCGTTGCCCTGCGAAGCTCGAATGTGATTGTCCCCGAATGCGAGCCCGACGTTCGCAGTAAAACCGCCGTTCGATATTGGCAGAGTGCGCGCGGAACCGTTAACCGTGAGGGTAACCGTCTGGCCCTGTTGGTACGTGATCGTGCCCGTCACTCTTACGAATGAGCTTCGAGTTGCGCCGCTTTGTGGCGACGTGATTTGGATGGCCACCGCCGGCGGCGGCTCTCGATTAACCACCACTTCATACGACACGAAGTCGCCCTGCAAAGCTCGAATGACGTTTTTGCCGATCGCGAGGTCGACGTTCGCGGTAAAGCTGCTGCCCGTCACCGGCACAACGCGCTCCGAATCGTTAACCCTCACTGTGATTCTATTGCTGCGCGTGTTCTGAATCGTTCCGCGAACTGATGCGGCCGAGTCTTGTGTGGAGCCGCTCTGCGGTGAGGTGAGGGTGATGATCACCGGCGGCAACGTTCGATTGACTACTATCTCATTAGACGACTTGTCGCCGAGCAATGCCTGTATTCTGTTTGCACCAACGCGGAGAACTACGTTGGAAGCGAAGACACCGTTACGCACGGCTATCGTTTGACGCGATTCGTTGAGCTTGAGGGTGATTGCCGCCGCATTGGAATTGGCTACTGTCCCCGTCACACTAACGGTCTCCTGCTCAATGGTGGACCCGTCGGGTGGGGATGTAATTGCAATATCCGTCTCCAGCGATACCACAACTTCGGCAGGCAATGCGTCGGGTACCAGCGCCCGTATGATGTTCCGTCCAACCTCGAGCGGCAGCGTGGCGGAAAACCGCTCGCCCATCACCACCACAGGCTGAGTGGTTCCATTCACCTCGAGCGTGACCGCGCGGTCGCCCCTGTTTTCTACGACCCCGTTCACCTCGATTGGATTTTGGGTTGTAGCGGTATTCCTGGATGGCGAGCTTATGGTGACGACTGGCCTTAAGCTTCGGATTATCTTTATCGGGGGCGAGGTATAACCGTCGGCCGAGGCACTGATGATGTTTTCGCCCGGCACCAGGGAGACTTGAACGGCAAACAAGCCGCCGGGAGCCGGCAATGTTTGCGATGATCCGTTCACGTTGAGCGTAACAGTGTCGGCGTCAGTGTCGGCCACCCTTCCCGAAACCAGAATCTGAGCCTCCAGCGTCGTAGTTCCGCTGGGTGGCGAGATGATCTCAACGCGACCGGTGAACTTACCGACGCCAAGCACGTAGAGAGCCGCCAACCCAACCAACGCCCAGACTGCCCCCTTTGCCCGGGCTGGCCGTCGATCGCTTCTTCTCCTCTTTCGTGCGCCGTCTTCGCTGAGACCCGTTACTCGAAATCTAAGCTCCCGCATCGAAGCTCCACCTCTTCCCAATATGGCCCTATCTAGATAGACGGATTACGCAAGAGCTTTTTTGCAAGTTATTCACGAGCCGGAACTGATCCTCACCGGCGTGCAGCTACCTGATGAAGAACCCCATCTGCTGCGGGGTTGTCAGGGTCTGTTGCTGGCGATAAAGCTGCTGGTCCGCTTGAACGCTTTGGATCTTAAGGCCGCGAATCTCGCGCTCGCGGGTTTGTACTCAGGGAGTCATTGTTGATGTTCGGGGTGGGTGCAGCCGGTGAACTCCTTCAAGTACGCGTTGCCTTTGTAGTGCAGCTCCTTGTGTATGCCGATCTCTGAAGTGTAGTAGCCATCCACCGTCGCATACTTGATCGTCCGGAAAAACTTCTCCTCGACCGTTTGTGGCGACCTCTCGTTCTTACTGATCTCTTTGAGCAAGTCGATCTGTTGATCCGCGCCCGCCTCCGTGAAAGGCTTGCCGAATCTGTCGCGGCTCATCTTGTTGATCGCCGACAGTCCTTCGCGCCAGGTTTGTTTGGTGACATCGGTTGACTCGCTGACGATCAGATCGATGTAGCCGCTGACTCCCGCGGCTTTGGCTCCGGGGGAGTGGTCGTCGGCCGGTATTATGCGCTCAGACATTTCGATGACGGTCTTATTCTCTTCTTCTGTAAAGAACTTCAGGGGTTGAGCCTTCGCAGGCGCCGCAGCCTGAGCACTGTGATTCGAGTGATCGTGTGCCGCCGGATCCTGAGCACCCGCGCTGCCACCCAGCACAGGCAAGCTCGCAATCACCGAGACGCCAACGCCAATGGTCTTGAGGGCGTCGCGCCGAGTCACTTGTTCTTTTTCGTCTGCCATCGTGAAGTCTCCAAAATTCGTTGTTCGGTTTATGAGCCGCCGAGCCGGGCGATCAGAGAATTCATCCATTGTCTGCGCAGCGGGTTTTCAGGCGCTGGTACGACCTTGCAAAAAGTTTGGGTGGCGACTTGTTCCAGATCGTCCAGCCATTCACTCTGCGCGAGGAAGTTCCCCGCGCTATCGGAAGTCAGCTTTCGATCAGGGAACTGATACTCCCACTCGACGTGGAACGCGCGTCCCCAGAAATCGTCTTTGCCCTTGATTTCTATTCTGATTCGCTGTTCCACGCTCTTCTTCTCCCTTACGCGGAGCAAAACTATATCAGGCGGGATCTATTGTCAAACAAACCGTTCGCAGGGTGAGTGGTAGTGGGACAGGTTGAGGTTCAGAGTACAAGCTTCAGCTTGCCTCTGACATTCCCGCGACCAAATAGCAAGCTGAAGCTTGTACTCTGAACTCAGCTTGCCTCTGACATTCCCCCGCGGCCAAACAGCAAGCTGAAGCTTGTACTCTGAACTCTGCTTGCCTCTGACACTCCCCCGCGGCCGAACAGCAAGCTGAAGCTTGTACTCTGAACTCAACCTGACCCACTACCGTTCGCGGGCCGTCAATTCAGTGAGATCAGATTAATGTCCGCTTCACTGGAGCGGAGACTGTAATAAAGGCGGCGGTTATCCCGCGAAAGCGAGATAGCCCCAAAGCTACTCGTCCCTCCGGAGTGAAGGAGCCGTGATTGCCGGGTCTCTTTGTCGTGCAGATACAGGGCGTCACTGACGAAGATCAGTCGCCTGCTGTCATTGAGCCAAATCGGGTTTACTCCGCGCTCGGCCAACTCTACATAGCGTTGGTCGGCAAAGGAATAAATCACCACGTGGTTGTCGGGCGGTTCCGGGTCCAACCGCCAACCGGCCACAAACTTTCCGTCAGGGGACCAGGACCAGGGTAAGAAACCGGTGAGTTGCCGCCCCGGCAACGGCTCACTTGCGGAGGGCGGCTTGTCGAGATTGATGATGAATGAACCGACATTGCGCACCTTGTACAACAGCCTTTGCCCGTCAGGGGACCACACAGGGCAGAACACACCTTCGGTCGGCACGTCAGTCAGTTGAGCTAGGCCGGTGCCATCCTCGTTCACCGCCCAGATTTCGTACTTACCGCTGCGGTCAGACTGGACGGCGATCCGGCGGCCGTCCGGCGACCAGTGAAGGGTACGTTCCAGCGCTGAGTCGTTGGTCAGTTGTTTTAGCTCACCATCATTGCGATTGAAGATGAAAAGATCTTCCTGCGCTTCGCCTACGGAAGAAAAGACCACCGACTTTTCATCCGGCGAGACTTCGGCATTGGCATAACGTCTTGAGCCGTGGGTGATCTGTGTCGGCTGGCCGATGACTCTTCCCGCGACGGGATCGAAGCCGACCTCCCAGGCGTGTTCCCGCCGGTTCATCTCAACGTACACGAGACTGCGCCCGTCAGCGGAAAACCTCAGGTGCTGGCTGTGGGCCGACGGCAGTGTGGCCGGTTCGAGCGCGCCACTAACTTTGCCGGATAACTCATCGATCGGGGCGCGCCACAAGTTCATGCTGCCGCCGCGATTGCTAAGAAAGTAAAGATACTTGCTGTCACGCGACCATACGGGGTTCCAGTCGACCGCCTCATCGTCGGTTACTGGGACCGGTTCGCCACCTGAGGATGGAACCGTCCAGATGTCTTTCTGCCCTCCTTTGTGAACACCCCAGTACGCGATCCGGTGTCCGTTCGCCGACCAGTCCGGCTGCACAGCATCACTATCGGTGATCTGGCGCCGCTCACCCGTTTGCACATTAGCGGCAAACAAACGGCTCGGATTGCGGTTGCGCCCTTCGTAATCAAACACTCTATCTTCGGCAAAAACGATTTCCCGGCCGTCTGGCGACCAGGCCGGGTTATGCCCGTCGGGGGTCAACCTCTCCAGATTCTTGCCCTCTATGTCCATCAGGAAGATACCCATGCCTTCTCGCGACGAACGAAAAGCTATTCGCGTCCCGTCCGGCGAAAGAGCTGGCTCAAGGTCGACGTGCAGGTCGCCGCCGGTCAGGTTCACGGCCTTAGGCTCATCGATCCTTTTCAGGTAAATATCCCAGTTACCCGAGGTCCGGCTTGCGTAGACGATGGTCTGCCCGTCCGGTGAGAGGCTGGGAAATAACTCCTCACCAGGTATATCGGTGATCCTTTTGACCGGACCGGGTAGGAACGACGGGACCTCCGAGCTGCCGGTTTTATGAAGCATCGCGGTTGCGGCCAGCGCGGACAGAATCACAACAGCGCTCAGGCCCAGAGCTGCTCGCGTCCGGCGTCGTGAAGGCGAACTCTGCCGGGGTTCATTCGCGTCGCGGATGACTTGTTGGAGATCATCCCGGATCACGTCCGCACTTTGGTAGCGCGCCGCGCGATCCTTTTCCAACGCGCGGCCGATGACGCATTTCAGCGCCTGTGGAAGATCCGTGCGCGTGATCGCCGGATCGTCCCGAAGAATGGCGTCGAAGATCACGGCTGCGCTGTCGCCGGTAAAAGGCCGCACACCGATGATCATTTCATAAAGCACCACACCCAGACTGAAGATGTCCGTGCGCTGGTCGACGCTCTCCCGGCGTACCTGCTCCGGCGACAGGTAAGCTACCGTGCCCATGAGTACGTCAGGATCTGTCCGCATGCTGACGGCCGATGTTGATAGATAAGCGCCGGCGATCTCCCGCTCAACGGGCTTGGCCAGTCCGAAGTCCAGGACTTTCACAAGCCCGTCGGGCCGTATCATCACATTCTCCGGCTTAATGTCGCGATGCACTATGCCAGCCGCGTGTGCCGCGGTCAGAGCATCCGCGATTTGAAGGGCGATGCCCACCGCTTCCTTCAGGGACATATTCCGGTCTGCAATCTTCTTCCTCAGGGTGAGCCCGGCCACAAATTCAGTAGCAATAAAATGCACATCCTCAGCCCGCCCGACCTCGTGAATGGTAATGATATTGGGATGATTGAGCGCGGAGGCAGCGCGAGCCTCCCGCTCAAAGCGCTGCACCTGTACGTCATCCTCGGTAAACTGAGGGGGCAGGATCTTGACTGCAATCCGGCGGTCGAGCATCAGGTCATACGCGAGATAAACCTCACCCATGCCGCCAGCGCCGATCAAGGATTGAATTTCATAGTGGCCGATCCGGCGTCCGATTAGCGATCGACTGGCAGCGGCCCTCTGTTCAGCCTCATCACCGGACTCCTCAACGATTGACGAAATTGCACCGGCCAGCGGCGCTTGTTCGATAAAGTCGCCGGCTTCATCGAGCGATGCAAGCAATGCCCCGACATCGCGCTTCAACTCGGCATCGCCGGCACAGGCTTCATCAAGAAATGAAGCGTGCTCGTCTGGCTCGCGCTCAAGAGCGGAGTGAAACAGTTCTTCGATTTTTAGCCAACGCTCAGACGTCATCATGGGGCTTCGCTCTTGAGTTCCTGATAGAGCCACGCCTTCGCCAGCTTCCAATCGCGCATCACAGTCTGCGGCGACACGTCCAGCACCTCGGCCGTCTCCTCCACGCTCAATCCGCCAAAGAAACGCAACTCAACCACCCGGCTCTTTCGTGGATCAATACCGGTCAGGCTTTCGAGCGCCTCATCAAGCGCCACGAGATCAGCCGCTCGCCCTTTCGACACGTCCAACACCTCATCAAGCGAGAGCTTCCTGGCGGGTCCGCCGCGTTTGTCGCGCTGTTTGGTCCTGGCGTGATCGACCAGAATGCGGCGCATCATCTGCGCGGCTACGCCGAAGAAATGCGCGCGGTTTTGCCAGTTCACCTGCGTTTGATCGATCAACCGGAAATAGGCTTCATGCACAAGCGCGGTGGGTTGCAGAGTGTGACCGGGGTTCTCCAGACGCAGGTATCGGTCGGCCATGCGGCGCAGTTCCTGATAGACGGCGCTAATCACGTCATCGAGGGCCGCCGCGTCTCCGCTGTTCCAGGCAATCAGCCGCTCGGTGATCTGCGGGGGTGATCCATCGACCTTCTGAGGTGGCAATGGCTCTTCCATACACTTCTCGGTTCGTGAGGTAAGAACTGGCTAGCGTTGAGTCAACTTTTATTCCCGTCCCAAAACATTCTTGTTGACTGGTTGTATTTTCTACTCCGATTTGTCGCGTTAATCAATGTAAGAACATCTGGCGGCCAACGCAATGCGCTTGGCTCGCGCGATTCTGGCCGGCCGGCAATGACGCCGTTGTGCTGTTAAGGTGGCCGGCGACAGGGCACGCTCTTGAGCCAATCGATTTAGTTTGGCAACCAAAAGGAGACAGAACATGAAGCTCACCAATTTTCCAAAAACAATCTTTTGTCTGGCGCTGCTGTTGTGTTGGGGTAGTTTCGCGCCGCCGGCCACGGCGGAACATACTAATTGGATCTTGATCGAAAGCGTCTCACTCCCACAAACAGTCGATGTCCACACGCCCAGAGGCAGCTACAACGCCGGTTTTCAGAGCGAGGTACGGGTCTTTCCGGACGGCGAGGCCATCGGTTCTCTGACGCTTATCCCAACGGACAGTCACCCAGGCGGAGTGAATGCGGTTCTTAGCGACGGTAGCGTGAGATTCATTCGCGACAGCATAGTACCGGTAGTCCTGCTGCGGGGGCTCACGCAGCAGGGCAACCCAATCGTCGTCATGATCACCCCCGCCGCGTCGCAAGATTGCCTGATTTACACGACGATTGGCTGCTGCAATGTGCACGCGACCTGGGAAGCGCAGGGGCGCATCGTCGTGACCCCCCGCTGAAGCCGTGACGCGGCGCGGGAAAGTACTTGAAAAAAAGTCAGCCGGGCTGGGCGTTGTTGCGCGTGTTGGTCGCGTGCTGCAACGACAAACACCGCAGGCCGGGTGAACTGGCCGTTGACCGTCAAGCGCCAATGCGCCGGAGAGCGAGCAGAAACGCGTTGCTGTAAGGCAGCGCCCAAACCAAAAGGAGCAAGATATGATCAACGCAAGCAACCGCATTCGCACCCTCGTTTGTTTCCTCATTAGCGCGCTGTGTCTGCTGGCGGTCGCGCCACGGTTGGCGCAAGCTCAAACAAACTCCACGACCCGCAGCAACACGTTCGCTATCTTTCTCACGGTCGGTTTTCCTGAGGCCGCTTCCACTTGTAGCCAGAGTGAGATGCTGAACCTCCATCTGGCTTACAGCGCTGACTTGGCCCCGGGGGGCGCGACGCCCGCGACGGTGCGCGCTTTCGCGCGGATCTGGGACTTGACCGGACGCGTCCTGTTTATCGGCAGGAACGAAACCATCACGATTGGCGGCATGCGCACCGAAAGCGTCAGCCGCCGCCAACTGGCTGTCCCGCAAACCGGGCCGCTGACGCTGCTGGCCGAATGGGTGATTGCCGCCCCTGGCGGTTTCGGCAAAGATTTGCCGGCCTCGGCGGAAGTCGTGGATGGTTGCAACGGGCGCGTGCTCTATCACACGGGCCAGGGACTGACGCTGCAATACCGCCCGGCGGATGGAGCCGACGAACTCGCCATTGATCTGCACTTCACTCCGCTCAGCCTGGCCTATGGGCAGACCCTGCGGTTGAACGTCGCGAATCAATGGGTGTTCGGCGTGGAGCTGCCGACCGCCGCAGCCGGTACAGATTTTTTCCTCAAGATCGAGGGGTTGGAAGGTGAGTCCAGCGCGACGCAGCGCGTGAACTTTCTGCCCGGAGAAACCATCGCCGTTGATTTCAACCGCGATCTAATTTCAGCGCCTGGCGACCCCGGCACGGGGCGGCTGACAGTGCGGGTGGAATTGCGTTACCGCGTCCGGCTGAGACCCGCGCAGTTGGCGCAAATGTGGGCACAGGGCACACTACCGCAGTTCCCCGCCACGTTGGAACTAAGAGATAACAACAACCCCAGCGCCATCAGCTTGTTACTCCCCGCCGTGCAAAAAGTACGCGAATACTGCCGCATTAATTCGCCGTGCAACTGACGGACAACAACGAATCCCAGCGCCATCGGCGTGTTGCCCCCCGCCGTGCGAAAAGTGCGCGAAGCCTGTACCAGGAACGGGTGCCTCTAGCAATTAAAACGAAACGGCGGCGGGCGCGTGGCTTCACCGAGCGCTTGCCACCCCGAATCAAAATTGATCGCGGCAGAGAGTCTGTTAGTCCTTGATCTTCGGACCCGAATAACCGGAAGGAGAGAAAACCGTGAAAAGCATATTTACTCGTTTCAATCTGATTGCTAGCTCCGCAGCGCTCGTGCTGCTCACGCTGTGCCTGCTGCAAACGCAAGCAGTCGGACAAGGGCAAGCCCCAGGAGTCACCTTTGAATATCTGATTTTAAGACTGGCGCCCGGACAGACGGTGCGCGTGACTCAGGCCAATCTCATCGCGTCGCAGGGGCGGGAACAACACCCGGTTGAGATCTTTGCGCGGGTGCGCCTCTGCGACACGCAGGGCGCGGTGATCGCGGAAAGCGCGGAGGTGAGAATCCCTAAGGAGAAGTTCCACTCTTTTAACTTCAACCGCGGCGACCTGCACGTTGCGGGTGAACCCCGCACGGGCCGCCTGCAAATGTGCGTCCGTATCGAGGTGCGTTCGGCAGAACCTTACTTGTTTATTCGTGACGCAAAAGCGACCGGCTTGCTCCCGTCTTCGTTGGAGATCGTTGACAGCAGCACCGGAGTAACAAACGTTAGCTTCACCAACCAACCACAGAGTTGGTTTTCGGTGGGGCCTGCGCCGAACTCCGGCTTTGGGACCGACTACCTGATCGGAATTGTCCCTGGGCAGATGCTACGTTTCAGTGTCTTCAACCCGCCAACGTCCATCTCAGGGGCACAACGCGAACCACTCCGCGGGCACGTGAAGGTCTTCGATAGCGGCGGCCGTATGATTGCGCAAAGCGCCGAAGTGGTCATCCCGACAGGTGAATTTCGCTCCATTGATATCAACCGCGACGACCTGCACCTTGCGGGTGAACCTGGCACGGGCCGCCTGCAGACTCTGGGACGGTATCGGATTTCCGCCGATTGGCCTGCCAGTTTTCCCGCTTCGTTGGAACTCGTTGGCAGCAACGGCAGAACCGCGATGTGGGTCCTGCTGCCCGCCGTGCAGAAAGGGACCCGCGGCGGGCAATGACACCAGGCGCAGAACCGCCCATCTATCCACGACGCCGTGATAGATGGGCGCCATGCGCGCAACTAACGCAGATGGCCCAATCCTGTTTCAGGAAGGTTCGTCAAAGGCAAAAACAAATGGCAATGGCCAAAACGGATCACCAGGAAAGGAGCTGATCAACTACGCGATCACTCCGCAATCCAAATCGTTCTCGGCAACCGGAGGCACAGGTGCGATCAATGTGATGGCAGAGCAGCGATGCGCGTGGCAGGCAGTTGCAAGTGAACCCTGGATAACGATCACGTCAGTAGGTGTAGGCATAGGCAATGGGACCGTGGCCTTCAGCGTGGCAGCTAATGCGGGCAGGTCCGGACGCAAGGGGGCGATTATCATTGCCGGTAAGGTATTCGCGGTCAAACAAAAGGGCAACTAATCGACAGGGGATAACCCGAAGCGCTCAGGTATCCGGGATACGACTCATCTCTATCTCGTCGATCAAATGAAAAAACCAGCCGCAGGGTCGAGCCGCATGAAGCCAGCCGAAGCTTTGTGCTAACATTCGATTATGCTGCTCACCCGAATTGAAGCCTCAGGTTTTCGCAACCTCGAAGGCTTCGCGGAACTCGGATCGGGTCTCAACATCTTCTACGGCGACAACGCTCAGGGAAAGACCAACTGGCTTGAAGCGATCTATATCCTCGGCAACACCAAGTCGTTTCGAACCAGCCAGCTTCGCGAGTGCATTTCATTCAACCACCCGCAAGCTCTCCTGCGAGGAGAGACGCTGCGGGGCTCGGTAACCAAACAGATCCAACTTCTCATCGCCGAGGATTCCAAACAGTTATTCGTCAACGGCAAGCGCGAGTCACTCGCGCGTTATCTCGGCAATCTCGCTGTGTTCGTCTTCTCTCTCGAAGAGATGGACGTCATCCGCGGCGAGCCGGGTCAGCGCCGCCGGTTCATTGATCGAGGAGCGGTCACCAGCAGTCCGAGGTTTCTGAATACTCTGTCGCGCTACAACCAGGTAATGAAACAGAAGAACCGTTTGCTCGGCGAGGCGAGCCAGAGCGACAACCCCGGTCAATTCGTCAGCCAGGTCGAAGCGTGGAACGAGCAGTTGGTCGAACTCGGCGCCTCGATTCACGACCAGCGCACAAACTATGTCGAGCGGTTGAATCACGTGCTTGATCAAAACGATCACGGGCGGGCAATCTTCGGAGCCGAACGTATCAACGTGCGCTACCGATCGCAGCTCGAAGGTAAAGGTGATTTAGACCGCTACGCGGACCTCTTTCGGGAACGTCTCGCCCTGAGACTGACCGCAGAAATTGCAGCCGGCCACTCGCTGATAGGGCCTCATCGCGATGATCTCGAGATACTCTCGGACGGCCGAGAAGTGGCCCGGTACGGGAGCGCGGGACAGCAGCGAAGTGCCTTACTTTTGCTTGATTTAGCCCAGGTTTCCATCTACAATTCAGTTTACGAAGAAAGCCCCGTTTTGCTGATCGATGATATCGATGCAGAGCTCGACAGAGGACGAATTGAGGCGCTGCTTTCGGAGCTTGAAGGGCGCACTCAAACCGTCGTCAGCACGTCGCGAAGGGCCATAGCAAATCGCTATCGCGACCGCGCTTCGGTCTACTACGTGGAGCGAGGACTGGCGGTGAGCGAGAGCGCCTCGAGCGCCAGGATCCTGGGCGGACCGAGGTTTGAGCAGGGACAAGATGAGGTCGAATCGAGCGAGGATAGTCTCGAGCCGGCCGCGAACGGGTAGCGACAGTCCGACAAACTTCAGTTTGTCGCTGGCTTGATTCTCGGATTGAGGAACAACGACAAACTGAAGTTTGTCGGACATTTTCATAGGAGCGGAGAGTGACAACAAATCAACAAGAGTACGGCGCGGCTTCGATTACGGTTCTCGAAGGTCGCGAGGCCGTGCGAAAGCGGCCGGCGATGTACATCGGCTCGACCAGCGAGTTGGGCCTTCATCATCTGGTCTACGAGGTCGTTGATAATTCCATAGACGAAGCGCTGGCCGGATACTGCGATCGAGTAGAAGTCTTCATTCACATCGACAATTCAATCACCGTGATCGACAATGGCCGCGGCATACCGGTCGATATTCACAAGCAAGAGAAAATATCCGCCGCCGAGGTTGTTCTCACCAAGCTTCACGCCGGCGGCAAGTTCGACTCCAACGCTTACAAGGTATCGGGCGGTCTGCACGGGGTCGGCGTCTCGGTTGTGAACTTCCTTTCCGAATTGTTGCGGTTGGAAATATGGCGGGACGGCACGACCTACGAGCAGGAATACATTCGAGGCATACCACAGGGCCGGCTTCAGCCGACCGGCAAGACTCGAAGACGAGGCACGAAGGTCACCTTCAAGCCGGACACGGAAATCTTCGACGTCACCGAATTCAACTTCGACACTCTTTCCCAACGGCTGCGTGAGAAGGCGTTTCTGAACTCGGGAGTTCGGATCAGCATCAACGACGAGCGGAGCGAGAAGTCTCACGAGTTCTTCTACAAAGGTGGAATCGCCGAGTTCGTAAGGCACTTGAACAAGAACAAGTCCGTTCTCCATTCTCAACCGATTCATCTCGAGAGGGAAGCGACCGCCGCTGATCCACTGGCCGTTGAAGTTGCAATTCAATACAACGATGGCTACAACGAGATCGTCCACTCGTTCGCCAACAACATCAACACGGTCGACGGCGGCACGCACCTGACCGGGTTTCGCGCGGCGCTCACGCGGACCATAAACAACTACGCGAAATCATCCGGCCTGTTTAAGAAAGACGATGAGAAGCTCGCACCCGAGGACGTGCGTGAAGGGCTCGTCGCAGTGATCAGCGTAAAGCTGCCTCAACCGCAGTTCGAGGGTCAGACCAAGGGCAAGCTGAACTCGGATGTGAAGGGCCAGGTCGAAGCGTTCATCAACGAGGGCCTTGGACACCACTTCGAAGAGAACCCTACGGTTGCGCGTAAGATCATCGCCAAAGCCATCGACGCGGCTCGCGCTCGCGAGGCCGCGCGTAAGGCGCGAGATCTCACTCGACGCAAGGGTGCGCTTGATTCCGCTTCACTCCCCGGCAAACTGGCCGACTGCTCCGAGAAAGATCCCGCATTGTGCGAGATATTTCTGGTCGAGGGCGATTCCGCTGGCGGCTCGGCAAAGCAAGGACGCGACCGGCGAACGCAGGCGATCTTGCCGCTCAAAGGCAAAATACTAAACGTCGAGAAGGCCCGCTACGACAAGATGCTGGGGCACTCGGAAATTCGCACGATGATAACCGCGTTCGGCACCGGCATCGGCACTAACGACTTCGACGTCTCGAAGCTGCGCTATCACCGCATCATCCTGCTGTGCGACGCGGACGTCGACGGCTCGCACATCCGAACTCTTCTTCTGACGTTTTTCTATCGGCAGATGCCCGAGCTGATCGATCGCGGCCACATCTACATCGCGCAGCCGCCGCTGTTCAAAATCAAGAAGGGCAAGACCGAGCAATACATCCACGACGAGAGGGAGATGCAAAAGTACCTGATGCGCAAGGCCACGGAAAACGTCACCGTGACCGTGAAGGCTACCGGCGCGCAGTTCAAAGGCGCAGAGTTGCGAAAGATGCTCGAGAAACTGGCGGAGCTTGATAACTACCTGGACAAGCTCGAGCGCCGCCTGCACGATCGCAAGATCGTTGACACGGTGGTCGACGCTCTCGCCGGACCGAAGGGCCTTCTGACCACCAAGCAAGCGGTCAAGCTGCACGAGGTCTTCGAGAAAGAGAAGCTCCTCCAAAAAGTGACCGCGGCGCTCGAAGAAGCGAACTACGAAACGGAGATCGAAGCAGACGAGGAACACGGCACGTACTCGATCGCGATTGCGCGGTCGCGCGGCAACGGCCGAATCATCATCGACTGGGAGCTTGCGACGCATGTTGAATTCTCGAAAGCGGTTCAGCTTTACGGCGAGCTTCAAGACCTGAGCCGCCCGCCGTTTGTGATCACCGAAAACGACAACCACACGATCGTGGATTCACGGCCGGCGCTGCTGGAGCACATAATGACCTCGGCCAAAAACGGCTTGACGATTCAACGCTACAAAGGGCTGGGCGAGATGAACCCGGAGCAGCTCTGGCAGACGACGCTCAACCCGGAGACGAGAACGATCCTGAACGTTCAGGTGAACGACGCAGTCGAGACCGACCTGATGTTTACGGTGTTGATGGGAGACGCGGTCGAGCCTCGGAGAAAGTTCATAGAGGATAACGCGCTGGATGTGAAGAATCTGGATATTTGATTCTCCTTTGTTCGGTCTCAAGGCGCGGCATATTAGATCAACTGAACAGTCCCTGGGGCGGCGATTGTCCCACCTCCCGAATCGTGGGTTCAACATCGTCTCTGCCTCAGCTTCAGCGCAAGACATGCTTTGTCATCTTTCGGTAGACGCGTAGCGTGGCTGCTGTTACGGCACCGCCGACCCCTTGCAATCTGATCGAGAAGGGTTAGAATCGTCTCACTCCGTGTCGGACTCGGCGCTCGGGTCCCATCAAGCTCCGCTTCCAAGAACGCCGCCAGTCCTTGACTCGTGGGGAGAGAGGGATGAAATACGAAGACGAGATATTCATCAGCTACGCTCACATCGACAATGAACCTCTTGCCGAGGGCCAGCGAGGCTGGGTGCAGTTGCTTGATGAGAGATTGAGGAAACGCTTGGCCCAGCTTCTCGGCGAGCCGGCGAAAATATGGCGCGACCCAAAGCTGCAAGGCAACGATGAGTTTTCCGAGATATTGGTGGAAAGGGTTTCAAAGGTCGCCCTCCTGGTTTCCATCCTGTCCCCGCGCTACCTCAAGTCCGATTGGTGTCTGAGAGAGCTTGACGAGTTTTGCCGTCACGCTGCTTTGCGGGGAGGTCTGACCGTGGCCGGCAAATCGCGGGTGTTCAAGGTGGTCAAGACCTTTACTTCCCGCGACGGTCACCCGCCCCAGGTGCAAGGCTTGCTGGGTTACGAGTTTTATGAGTATGACGAGATGTCCGGACGCGCCCGTGAGTTCAGCCCCGAGATCGATCCCAACCGCGACGCCAGGTACTGGGAAAAACTGGAAGATCTGGCCTGGGACATCAAACAGCAAATTGAAAGGCTGCGCGGCTCCCAAGATGAGCCGTCGGCAGCGCCTGATTCAGGAGAAGCGCCAGTCGATGCAGGAGCAGCCGTCATCTACCTGGCCGAAACAACCTACGACCTGAGTGAGCAACGCGACAAAATCAAACGCGAGTTACAGCAGCGCGGTCATCAGGTACTGCCGGACAAAGAGCTTCCGTTGAGGGCTCCCGCGATGCAAGAAGCCGTTCGCGAATATCTGAAACGCAGCCGTCTCTCGGTCCACCTGGTTGGCGAATATTACGGCATCATTCCTGAGATGGAAGCGGAACGCTCGGTCATTCGCCTGCAACAAGAGCTCGCGATTGAGCGCGGCGATGATGCCGAGTTCTCAAGGTTGATCTGGCTGCCGCCGGGCCTGCAACCAAAAGACGCACGCCAGCAGAAGTTCGTCGCCGATTTGCAGAACAGCTTCACCACTCACAACGGTTCGGAACTGCTCCAAGTCAAACTCGAAGACCTGAAGACGATTATTCAGACGAAGCTCACTCAGAAACCGAAGCCTGCGACCATCGCGAGTGAAGAAGCTGGCGCAGCCCGCATCTATTTGATTTGCGACCAGCAGGATGTCGATACGGTTGAGCCGCTGCAGAATTATCTGTTCGAGCGCGGTTGTGAAGTAACCCTGCCGCTGCTGGATGGGAACGAGAGCGAAGTCTTACATGATCACAAAGAGAATCTGCTGCTCTGTGACGCTGTCCTGATTTTCCAGGGTCGAGCAAGTGAAGGCTGGCTGCGGATGAAGCTCCGCGAACTGCTGAAGCTCCCGGGCTATGGCCGGACAACGCCACTGCTCGGCAAAGCGGTTTACATCGGCGCGCCTAAGCTTCCAGCAAAGGAGCGCTTCAAGACTCTCGAAGCTCTGGTGATCAAGGACTACGGCGAATTCAAGCCCGCCTCTCTTGAGCCATTCCTCACGCGGATCAGCAAAGCGAAAGGAGGATCGCTATGAGTACCGAAACCACCGAGACGTTCGCCGAGATCGGAACGGGCACCAATCCCTTTCCCGGGTTGCGGCCATTCGAGTTCGACGAAAGCCACCTATTCTTCGGGCGCGACGGACAGAGCGAACAGTTGATTGGAAAGCTTGGTCGCA
>JBBPIG010000054.1 GCA_038040445.1 Acidobacteriota bacterium
GGTTGAGGTTCGCGATCCGGGAAGGCGGACGAACGGTAGGCGCGGGAACGGTGTCCGAAGTCATCGAGTAGAGCCTGTCCGACAAACCTGAGTTTGTCGAATCGGGATGAATTGAGGAGTTATGCCAAGAGATAACATCACGCTTCAGTGCACCGAGTGCAAGAACCGGAATTACGTGTCGACGAAGAACAAGAAAAAGACGCCGGATCGCCTCGAGTTCAAGAAGTTCTGCAGAAAGTGCAGGTGTCACACTCCTCATAAAGAGACGAAGTGAAGAGTGTGATGCGTAATGCGTGATGCGTGAAGAGAACTCCGAATCACGCATCAAGAATCACGCATCACGGTGCTCAGGGGTATAGTGTTAGCGGCTAGCACGGCGGTCTCCAAAACCGTAAGGCCGGGTTCGAATCCTGGTACCCCTGCCACATCGTTCAGATGCGGCAACGGGGGAGGCGCGAGGTAGAAGAATGAGCCGAGTCACCGAAATAGCGGAAGAAGAACAGAGCGTGAGCGAGGAACCGGTTCGCCGCGGCGGCGGGGATGAAGGCGGGAAGACGCCTCTGAAACTGCCGAAGCTCCCGCTCTGGACGCGCATCAGCGAGTTCTATCACGCAGTCAAGCTCGAGATGGCCAAGACCACCTGGCCGACGCGGGCTGAAGTCTGGAGCACTACGGTTGTCGTGCTGATCGCGGTCGTCTTCTTCGGTTTTTACTTGTGGGGTGTTGACATGGTTGTGACGGTGGGGTTCGAAGCGCTGGAAAAGGCGATAAGGTAGGCAAAGGGCTTATGCCAAGAAACTGGTACATCATTCACACATACTCGGGCTACGAGAAGAAGGTGAAGGAGTCCTTGCAGTCACGCATTCAGGCCTACGATATGGCGGATCAGATTTCACAGGTGCTCGTGCCTACGGAAACAGTTGTAGAGATGCGCGGTTCGAAGCGAGTTGAGACTTCGCGGATGTTTTTTCCGGGCTACGTTCTGGTTGAGATTGAAACCGATGAGAAAGGCGAAGTGGGGGAGAAGGTCTGGCACATAATCAAGTCGACGCCTAAGGTAACCGGTTTCGTTGGGGGACAAAAGCCGACGCCGTTGACGCCTGAGGAAGTTGACCAGATCGTGCATCACGTGACCGAGGCGGCCGAGAAGCCTAAGCCCAAGCATACGTTCCAGCACAGCGAGCACGTGCGAATACTGTCGGGGCCGTTCAGCGGATTTACCGGCCAGGTGGAAGAGATCAACCCGGACAAGGGCGTGCTCAAAGTGATGGTCACGATTTTCGGGCGTTCGACGCCTGTCGAGTTGAATTTTTTGGACGTTGAGAAATTGACGTTCTCGGAAGAAGAATGAGAGGTTCCGAGTTCAGCGTTCCGGGTTCCGAGTTCGCGAACCCGAAACCAGGAACCCTGAACCGCGAAACTCTAAAGAAGGGGAGAGTCTCGGCGTCGCAGTTGGGCGCCGGCTCGCAAGGGACCCAATAATGGCAAAGAAAATTACTGCGTACATCAAGCTTCAGGTTCAGTCCGGGAAAGCTAACCCCGCGCCTCCAATTGGTCCCGCGCTTGGACAACACGGCGTAAACATCATGGAGTTCTGCAAGGCGTTCAACGCCAAGACCGCAAACATCGTGGATATGACCATCCCGGTGGTGATAACTGTCTATGCTGACCGCTCGTTTACGTTCATTACCAAGACGCCGCCCGCTGCCGATCTGCTGAAGAAGGCTGCCGGAATCGAAAAGGGCTCGGCCCGCCCAAACCGCGATAAGATAGGCCGGGTCACCCGCAAGCAGATCGAAGAGATCGCTCGCACGAAGCTGCCGGATCTGAATACGACTTCTGTTGAATCGGCAATGCGGACGATTGAGGGGACGGCCCGCAACATGGGACTAGAGGTCATAGACTAGCCGTCCGATTCATTTAACCCCGAACCGGTTTCGCCAGGGAATACGCGTGACGTGAACAGAATGGGCTTCCGCGGCTCATTTCAGGGTGAGCGGGATTTCGGGATGGCGTAAACAAGGGAGTGGCCGGGCCTCGAAGCCGGCCACGTTAATCACCTGGGAGAAAAAGCATGGCAGGAAAGAAATATCGAGCGGCTGCTGAGCAAGTTGATCACAGCCGGGCTTATTCGATCGACGAAGCGGTCGAGCTTACGAAGAAAGTGGCTTTCGCTAAGTTCGACGAGACGGTCGAAATCGGGATGACTCTCGGAGTCGACCCGCGCAAGGCGGATCAATTGGTGCGAGGCACGGTTGTGCTTCCACACGGACTCGGCAAATCGAAGCGCGTCGTCGTGATTTGTTCGGCCGAGAAGGTGCAGGAAGCCCGCGACGCTGGAGCTGACGAAGTCGGCGGCGACGACATCGTCGCTCGCATTAAAGGCGGCTGGGTTGACTTCGACGCGTTGATCGCCACGCCCGACACGATGAGATCCGTCGGACAGCTCGGCAAGATCCTCGGACCTCGAGGGCTTATGCCGAATCCGAAGACCGGAACTGTTACGGCGGACGTCGAGCGCGCGGTGCGCGAGATCAAGGCCGGTAAGATCGAGTTCCGTGTCGACAAGACCGGTGTGATACACGCGCCGTTGGGGAAGGTGAGCTTCGATAAGGAACGTCTCGCCGAGAACGCCAAGACCCTAATAGACGCGGTCATGCGCGCGAAGCCCCCGGCGGCTAAAGGCAAGTATGTGAAGAACGCGACGATTTCGTCGACGATGGGTCCGGGCATCAAGCTGAACACGGCAGAATTTTAGTTCAGAGTTCAAGCTTTAGCTTGCCAAGGCGCGCAGCCTGAAGGCTGGACTCTAAACTTTGGGGGTTGAATCGTGAAGACGAGACAGCAAAAAGAAAAAGAAATCGAAGTGCTTCATCGCGAGTTTGAAGAGTCGCCCAACGCGCTTCTGGTCGGGTTTCAAGGAATCAAGGTGGCCGACGACGAGCGGTTGCGTCGCGAGCTTCGCCAGGCGCAGGTTTCCTATCGCGTGGTGAAGAACACGCTGGCCATCCGCGCCGCCGAGGGCACGCCGCTGGAGCAGGTAAAAGGGCAATTCGAGGGCGCGACGGCGGTCGCGCTTTCAAAGAATGACCCGGTATCGCTTGCGAAGTTGCTCTCAAAGTGGGCGAAAGCAAGTCCGGTGTTTTCATTCAAGGCCGCGGTTGTGGAAGGCCGAGCCATCGATGTCAAGGACATCGAGTCACTATCAAACCTTCCGTCGAAGGAGGAGCTGATCTCGAGGGTCATGTTCCTGGTCAACAGCAGCGCACAGCGACTGGCGGTTGTAACGGCCGGAGTCGCGCGGAACCTGGCGATCGTCATAGACCAGGTCCGCGCTCAAAAGGAAGCTCAGGGGTAAGAATTGCGGATTGCGGATTGAAATCCGCAATCCGAAATCGAGCGCGCGGGCTTGTGGAGGTCTGCGTTCGATCGTCGCAATCTTAACGCCGCTTTGGAATTGTCAGTGCAGCGGCTTGGAAGGCGGGCAGTTGCCGGAGATGCGCCGGCGACGCAGCCGACGATGTGAGGCAGGCCAACGCTGCCATCACAAGCCAGGTAAGGAATTGGAGGATACGAAAGTCATGTCAGAGAAGCTAGAAGGAATAGTCGACCAGATCAAAGACCTTTCGCTGTTAGAGGCGTCCCAGTTGGTCAAGATGATGGAGGAGACGTTCGGCGTATCGGCGGCGGCTGCCGCGGTAGCTGCGGCCCCGGCTGCGGGCGCTGGCGCAGCGGCGGCGCCGGCGGTTGAAGAGAAGGAAGAATTCGACGTCATCCTCACGGGCATGGCCGATCCCGCCAAGAAGATCGGGATTATCAAGGTCGTGCGCGAGATCACGGCGCTCGGATTGAAGGAAGCCAAGGACCTTGTCGAAGCAGCGCCCAAGGCAGTGAAGGAAGCCGCTCCGAAGGCAGAGGCCGAGGCGCTCAAGAAAAAACTAACCGACGCCGGAGCAACCGTCGAACTAAGATAGTCATGGATAGGTCCTATTGGTCGCTTAGGTCCTATTCAAACTGGCGCTTGACCGATGGCGCTTCGTTGTGTAGTATCGGGTCATAGCAACGTATAGGGGCGGCGACGACAATAAAGTTTATTTGGCGCTCAAAAACACGCGAAGATCGCGGTCGGAGAAAGTGTCTCCGGCCGCGCTACGCCTTTGTGTCTGCAAAATGTCCGAGCTTGCGGCGAGTGTCAAAGAGTCTGGCTTTGAGAGATTTCCTCGCGTGACCTACCCCGTTTTGCGTGAACTGAAGTTATCCGGCGACAGCTGGAATTGGTATGGCCGGCTGCAAGCTTCTTCTTACCTGCTAACCGAGGAGAGATATGTCAGCACTAGCGAATACTGGAAACGGCATAGGCCGGGAGCGGTACGATTTTTCCCGAATCAAAACGGCCATCAGAATACCGAATCTCATCGAGGTTCAACGTCAATCTTACAACCGCTTTCTTCAGATGGATCTGCTTCCGGCTGAGCGGGAGAACACCGGCCTTCAGGCTGTATTCAGGTCTGTTTTTCCAATAACTGATTTTCGTGAGACGTCGCAGCTCGAGTTTGTCGAGTACTCGATCGGGAACTGGCAGTGCAAATGCGGACAGCTCGAAGGGCTGTACCACCTGCGCACCAACTGCCGTTCGTGCGGGGCGATCCTCCGGGTTAATCCTTACGCCGCCGAAGAGCAAACCTGCCCGCAGTGCGGCACGATGAACACGGTCTCGCCGGTGCTGTGCGATAACTGTGGCGAGCCGGTTACGCTTCAGCACAAGCACTCAGAGAAGGAGTGTCAGGAAAAGTCGATGACCTACGCGGTGCCGCTCAAGGTCAAGATTCGCCTGACGGTTTGGGACACCGACGAAGACACCGGCCAGAAATCCATCCGCGATATCAAGGAGGAAGAAGTCTTCTTCGGCGAGATTCCGCTGATGACCGATAACGGCACGTTCATCATCAACGGAACAGAGCGCGTGATAGTGAGCCAGCTTCATCGCTCGCCGGGGGTGTTCTTCGAGAAGGAAAACAACAACACTTATTTTCTCGCGAAGGTCATTCCTTATCGTGGCTCGTGGGTCGAGTTCGAATACGACGCCAAGAACCTGCTCTACGTGCGCATCGACCGCAAGCGCAAATTCCTTGGGACGGTTTTCCTTCGGGCGCTCGGTCTGATGGAGAAGGTTGACATTGACCGCGTGGGGACGGATTCGCATCTGGAAGACGAGATCAAGCGGGCGAGCTTCACGGATGCCGAAGTTCTGCGGATGTTTTACACCGTGCACAAGTCGACGTTTAAGGATGGCCGCTTGCACTTTGAGCCGACTGAAGGACTCATCGGTCTGCACCTCGCCGAGACGGTCGAGGATCGTTCAGGCGAGACCGTTGTGCGCGGCGGCGCGCACGCAAAGAAGCTCACGAAGCGCGACGTCGAAGCTCTCCGCAAGGCAAAGATCAAGTCGGTCGCGGTTGACCCGCAAGAGATCGAAGGCGCGTTCCTCGCCGACGACGTTGTTAACACCGAGACGGGTGAAGTAATCGCCGAAGCTAACACCGAACTCACGTCGCGCGAGTTGCAACAGATCGCAGAATCGGGCGTGACCCAGGTCGCGATAATCTTCCCGGAACGTGACGATGTCGGCGTCGTAGTCAGCCAAACGCTCAAGAAGGACTCGGTCAAGACGCCCCGGGACGCGATCCTCGAGATCTATCGGAAGATGAGGCCGGGCGATCCGCCGACGATCCTGACTGCGTGGAACCTCTTCCGAGGGATGTTCTTCGACGAGCGCAAGTTCGACTTCTCGCGAGTCGGCCGGTTGAAAGCCAACATCAAACTTGGCAAGCCCGAGCGCGATCGCCTGGATCAACAGACGCTTTCCACTCGTGATTTCGTCGACGTGATTGCGTACGTGCTCAAGATGCGCAAAGGCATTGGCGAGGCCGACGACATCGATCACCTGGGAAATCGTCGAGTGCGAGCCGTCGGCGAGCTTCTCGAAAACCAGTTCCGCATCGGGCTCGTTCGCATGGAGCGTGCGATCAAAGAGAAGATGTCGATCCATCAGGAGATGCAGACGGCGATGCCTCGCGACCTGATCAACGCGAAACCGGTGACGGCGGCGGTTCGCGAGTTCTTCGGCTCGTCGCAACTGTCTCAGTTCATGGATCAGACGAATCCGCTCTCGGAGATCACACACAAGCGCAGACTCTCAGCTCTTGGGCCGGGCGGTCTTTCGAGGGAGCGCGCGGGGTTCGAGGTGCGCGACGTTCACCCTACGCACTACGGCCGCATCTGCCCGATCGAAACCCCTGAAGGTCCGAACATCGGATTGATCTCATCGCTGTCGTGCTTTGCGCGAATCAACGAGTTCGGCTTTATCGAATCGCCTTATCGCAAGGTCGAGAACGGACGCGTGGTTGATTATGTGCGGATGCTATCGGCCGGCGATACCGACCACAACATCGGCGACCATCTGCCCAGGGAACAGGTTGACAAGGCGAACAAGAAGCTCAGCGCCGCCCATCAACAGCCCGCCGAGTACGAGCCGTATCCATTTTATCTTTCGGCGTGGGAAGAAGACCGCTACACCATCGGCCAGGCGTCGGTGGAAGTCGACAAGCAGGGACATATCGTTCAAGAGCGGACCTGGTCGCGAAAGGCGGGCGAGTTCAAGTTCTCCGAGCCGGCCGAGTTGGACTTCGTCGACGTGAGTCCCAAGCAGCTCGTATCGGTTGCGGCTTCGCTGATTCCGTTCCTCGAAAACGACGACGCGAACCGCGCGCTGATGGGTTCGAACATGCAGCGCCAATCGGTTCCTTTGCTGCGCGCCGAAGCTCCGCTGGTGGGCACGGGGATGGAAAAGGTCACGGCGCAGGACTCCGGCGCCGTGGTAATCGCCCGCCGCGATGGTGTGGTCGACTCGGTCGATTCCGAGCGAATCATCATCCGGGCCGAGCACGGAATTGCGGGCGGTACTACTTCTCGCGAGATCAACGCCGACATCTATCAGCTTACGAAGTTCAAGCGCTCGAATCAGAACACATGCATCAGTCAGAAGCCGATCGTGCGCGAAGGGCAGGCTGTAAAGAAAGGCGATGTGATTGCCGACGGGCCTTGCACGAACATGGGCGAACTGGCGTTAGGACGCAACGTGCTCGTGGCGTTCATGCCGTGGCGCGGTTACAACTTTGAGGACGCAATCCTTGTGTCCGAGAAGCTGGTAAAGGAAGACTCGTTCACCTCGATTCATATTGAGGAGCTCGAGGTCGAGGCCCGCGACACGAAGCTCGGACCCGAAGAGATCACCCGCGACATCCCGAACGTTTCCGAATCCGCGCTGCGCGATTTGGACGATTCGGGCATCATCCGGATCGGCGCGCAGGTCAAGCCTGGCTCGATCCTGGTTGGCAAGGTCACACCCAAGGGTGAGACTCAGTTGACCGCTGAAGAGAAACTGCTTCGCGCAATCTTCGGCGAGAAGGCGGGGGACGTGCGCGACGCAAGCCTGACCTGCCCGCCGGGGATCGATGGGACCGTCGTCGACGTAAAGGTGTTTACTCGAAAAGGCGCTGAAAAGGACGAGCGCTCGCTTGCCATCGAACGCGCAGAAGAGGAGAAGCTCGAAAAGAACGTCAGAGACGAAGTTCGCATCCTCGAAGACGAACGCAACAAGAGGATCTTTGAGTTGCTTGAAGGGCAGCGGCTCGCCGACGACCTGACTTACAAGAACAAGAAGCTCCTCCCGAAGGGCACGAAGCTTACGCACGAGGACCTGGCGCAACTCGAAATCGGGGCGTTGCGCAAGATCGAGGTCACCAGCTCTCGCGTCGACGTGCAAGCCGAGATTACGGATATTGAGCGGCGCACCGAGAGGCAGGTCAAGGTTCAGCAGCAGCTTCATCACGAGAATATCGATAAGCTCAAGAAGGGCGATGAGCTGCCGCCGGGCGTGATTAAGATGGTGAAGGCCTTCATCGCGATGAAGCGCAAGCTGTCGGTCGGCGACAAAATGGCAGGCCGCCACGGCAATAAGGGAGTCATCGCACGGATTCTGCCCGAGGAAGAAATGCCGTATCTGCCCGACGGTACGCCGGTGGAGATTGTGTTGAACCCTCTCGGCGTTCCTTCGCGAATGAACGTCGGCCAGATTCTGGAGACTCACCTTGGTTGGGCGTCGAAAAAGATCGGTCAGACGATCGGCGAGTTGCTTGCGGTCGAGAGTCTAACCGAGAGCGAAAGGATCCAATACGAAACCGCCGGCAAAGTCTTTTTGGACACTGTGAGGGCCAAAAAGATTCGCCCCATCTATAAAGATGTCTTCACTAGCCCAGAATCGCAGGAGCGGTTCGCCAATATGAGTGACGCTGAGCTTGTCGATGACGCGCTCAGTCTTGTTGAAGGCATTCCGTACGCGTCGCCGGTGTTTGACGGCGCGCGCGAAGTCGAGATCAAAAAGCTGCTCGAATACGCCGGGCTGCCGACCTCGGGCAAGACCGTTCTTTACGATGGGATGAGCGGGGAGGCCTTCGAGCAGCAGGTTACGGTCGGATACATTTACATGATGAAGCTGTCACACCTGGTCGACGACAAGATTCACGCGCGCTCGATCGGGCCGTATTCGCTGATCACCCAGCAGCCGCTGGGCGGCAAGGCTCAGTTCGGCGGCCAGCGCTTCGGAGAAATGGAAGTGTGGGCGCTTGAGGCTTACGGCGCCGCGCACATCCTGCAAGAGTTGCTGACCGCGAAATCAGACGACGTAGCCGGCCGATCAAAAATCTACGAAGCGATCGTGAAGGGCGAGGCAGACTTCGATCCCGGCGTGCCCGAGTCGTTCAACGTTCTGATCCGCGAGCTGCAGTCGCTGTGTCTCGACGTTGAGTTGATGCGCCGCCCCGAGGAAGAAGAAGTAGTGGCAGCGGAATAAGTGAACCCGGTTTCGGGTTCAGGGTTCGTGGTTCCGGGTTGCGAGGAGTGAAGCAACAACCCTGAACCCTGAACCCTGAACCCTGAACCTTTGACAGGGGAAGGTAACAGAGAAATGTTTAGGACACATCAAGAGCGAACGAGCCTGGCACCTAACTTTGAAGCCATAAGGATAAGTCTTGCCTCACCGGAGAAAATTCTTGGGTGGTCTCACGGAGAGGTCACCAAACCTGAGACTATCAACTATAGAACGTTTAAGCCTGAGCGCGACGGGTTGTTCTGCGCAAAGATATTCGGTCCGGTCACCGATTGGGAATGCCTGTGCGGGAAATATAAGAGGATGAAACACCGCGGCGTGGTATGCGATAAGTGCGGCGTCGAGGTTACCCAATCGAAGGTCCGGCGTGAGCGGCTTGGCCACATCAAGCTCGCCAGCCCGTGCTCGCACGTTTGGTTTTTCAAGGGACTTCCTTCGCGCATCGGCCACCTGCTCGACATACCTCTGCGCGAGCTCGAGAAGGTGCTCTACTTCGAATCGTACATTGTGATCGATCCTGGAGACCATCCCGGAGATAAACCAGGCGATCCGGATAAAGAAACAGGGCTGAAAGAAAGAGAGTTGCTGCCCGATGATCGCTACCGTGAACTCATGCAGGAGTTTCCCGGAAAGTTCCTTGCGAAGATGGGAGCGGAAGCCATCAAACAGTTGCTCCGCAAAGTTGACGTCGAAGTACTGGCGGTCGAGATGCGCCAGAAGATGAAGGACGAGACTTCGCAGCAGAAGAAGCTCAAGTATTCGAAGCGGCTCAAAGTCGTCGAGGCATTTCGCCGATCGGGCAATCATCCCGACTGGATGATCCTGGACGTGATCCCGGTGATTCCACCCGAGCTTCGTCCATTGGTTCCGTTGGACGGCGGGCGCTTTGCGACCAGCGACTTGAACGATCTGTATAGACGAGTCATCAATCGGAACAATCGCTTGTCGAAGCTTATCGAGTTGAAGGCGCCTGAGGTGATCGTGCGCAATGAGAAGCGCATGCTTCAGGAAGCCGTCGATGCGCTGTTCGACAACGGCCGCCGGGGACGCGTGCTGCGAGGAGCGAACAATCGTCCACTTAAGTCGCTTTCCGACACACTGAAAGGCAAGCAAGGCCGCTTCCGCCAGAACCTGCTCGGCAAGCGCGTCGACTACTCCGGCCGTTCGGTCATCGTAGTCGGGCCCGAGCTCAAGCTGCATCAGTGCGGGTTGCCGAAGAAAATGGCTCTCGAGTTGTTCAAGCCGTTCATCTACAACTTGCTCGAGAAGAAACAGTACGCCGCGACGATCAAGCAAGCGAAGGAAATGGTCGAGCGGCAGGAGCCGGTTGTTTGGGACATCCTGGAAGAAGTCATTCGCGAACACCCTGTGCTGTTGAACCGCGCGCCAACGCTGCACCGCCTTGGTATTCAAGCTTTCGAGCCGGTGCTGGTTGAAGGCAAAGCGATCAAGATTCATCCGCTCGTTTGCACCGCGTTCAACGCGGACTTCGACGGCGACCAGATGGCAGTGCACATTCCGCTCTCGCCTGAAGCTCAGGTTGAGGCGAGCGTGTTGATGCTCGCGTCCAACAACATTCTTTCGCCGTCGAACGGGCAGCCAATCGCCGTCCCAACCCAGGATATTGTGCTGGGTTGCTACTATCTGACGAAGGACAAAAAGGACGACAAGTTCGCGGGCCGCAAGTTCGCGGCAGACGACGAAGTGTTGCTGGCCCTCGATGCGGGTGAGGTCCATACGCAGACACCGATCAAGCTTCTGTTCTCGGGCGACCTCATCGACCTGGAGCATGAACGCGACGATCAAGATGTGATACGCGGGACCGTTCGAACGTTGAAGAACCGAGTCATCGACACAACGGTCGGCCGCGTAATCTTCAACGAGCAAATGCCTGTAAGCATGCCCTACGTCAACGGCACGCTCAAGAAGAAGGGATTGACGTCGTTGGTCAACTATTGCCACTTGCGGCTCGGTCACGCCGAAACAGTGAAGATGCTCGATAAGGTGAAGGACCTTGGCTTTCTGTTCGCGACAAAAGCGGGCATCTCAATTGGCATCGACGATCTTGTGACGCCGCCCGCAAAGGCGGAACTCGTTCAGCAGGCGAACCGGGATGTCGTCTCGGTCGAGAATCAGTACAAAGAAGGAATCATCACCAACGGCGAGCGCTACAACAAGGTTATCGCCATCTGGTCGGAAGTGACCGAGAAGGTCGCCGAAGCGATGTTCACCGAGATGAACCGCCGCGAGCAGGAATCGGGCGAGATGAATCCTATTCTGATCATGGCCGACTCCGGCGCGAGAGGATCTAAGCAGCAGATTCGCCAGCTCGCCGGTATGCGAGGGTTGATGGCCAAGCCTTCAGGCGAGATCATCGAGACGCCAATTCGCGCGAACTTCCGCGAAGGCCTCAACGTGCTTCAATACTTTATCTCGACTCACGGCGCGCGAAAGGGACTGGCTGACACGGCGCTCAAGACCGCGGACTCCGGCTACCTCACACGGCGTCTGGTCGACGTGGCTCAGGACGTAATCGTCAGCGAGCCGGACTGCGGAACGATCAAAGGCATCTGGGCGACCGCGATCATCGAAGGCGGCGAGGAGATCGAATCGCTGCGCGACAGGATCATCGGGCGCGTCGTGCTTGAAGACGTGCGCGACCCAATCACCAGTGAGGTCATAGTCGAGTCTAACGAAGAGATCACCGAAGATCTGGCAGGAATGATTCAAGCGGCAGGCGGAATCGAGCGTGTGCGCATTCGCTCGGTGTTGACTTGCGAGTCGCGCCGCGGCGTGTGTATCAAGTGCTACGGCCGTAATCTCGCGACGGGCCGCATGGTCGAGCTCGGCGAGGCCGTGGGCGTCATCGCTGCGCAATCAATCGGCGAGCCCGGTACGCAGCTCACGATGAGGACTTTCCATATCGGTGGCGTGGCCGGCGGTGTGGGCGAAATAACGAAACACGAAGCAATCGCTTCGGGCACAGTGAAGTTCGAAGACGTGAAGACGGTTCGCAACCGCGAGGGCGATCTGGTGGCGATGAATCGAAACGGCATCGTCTCCTTGACCGACGAGCGCGGCCGCGAGCTCAAGCGGTATCAGATCAACTACGGCGCCACGCTGAAAGTCTCCGACGGCCAGCGAGTCGAAGAAGGTCAGGAGCTTGCGGAGTGGGACCCGTACACATTTGCGATCCTCACTGAGGAAGCCGGCACCGTAACCTTCAAAGACTTGATCGAAGGCGTCACCGTCCGCGAAGAGGTCGACGAAGTGACCGGTCTGTCTCACCTGGTCGTCATCGATTCGCCCGACGAGAAACGCCAGCCGAGGATCGAGATCCGCGACGAGAAGAACAAGGTGTTGCGAACATATCAAATGCCCGTTCGCGCGAACCTGCTCGTCGTCGACTACGACGAATGGAAGAAGAAGCGAGGCGCTGGAGCTTCAAAGGCTCAGGAAGAGAAGGAACATTTGCGTGTCGCTCCGGGTGACATCATCGCAAAGATCCCGAAGGAGACAACGAAGACCAAGGACATCACCGGTGGTTTGCCGCGCGTGGTTGAACTGTTCGAAGCGCGCCGTCCGAAGGAGACGGCGGTCATGACCGAGATCGACGGCGTGGTGAAGTTCGGTCCCATCGTCAAGGGACTGCGCCGAGTCATCGTCGAAGCGCCAGATGCTGAGAAGCGTGAGTATGCGATTCCTCGTGGCGTGCACATAAACGTGCAGGAGGATGACTGGGTGCGAGCAGGCGAGCCGCTCATGGACGGGCCGCTGAACCCGCACGACATCCTGGCGGTGCGCGGCATCGAGGAACTTCAGCGCTACCTGGTCAACGAGATTCAAGAGGTCTACCGTCTGCAAGGCGTGAACATCAATGACAAACACATCGAAGTCATAGTTCGCCAGATGCTGCGATGGGTGCGGGTCAAAGACGTCGGCGATACGGAGTTCCTGCTCGAAGACATGGTTGACCGCTTCCGCTTCCAGGACGAGAACGAGCGCGTGCTTGCAGAGGACGGCACCCCGGCTTCGATGGAGCCGCTGCTGCTGGGCATCACCAAGGCCTCGCTCTCTACCGAGTCATTCATCTCGGCCGCGTCGTTCCAGGAGACCACGCGAGTGCTGACCGAAGCTGCGATCAGCGGCAAGGTCGACTACCTGCGCGGGCTCAAGGAGAACGTGATCATGGGCCGGTTGATTCCTGCGGGAACGGGAATGGAGCACTATCGCAACATCAAGCTGGAGCCGGACATGACCGTGGAGGGAGCGGAAGAGTACGGAGCGGGCGAGATGCCTGCCGGTGATGAGCTGAAGGCTGAGGCTAAAGAAGTCGGCGATTAGACCTCGCGCCTCAAGCTGGCAGCTAGAAATGCCTCTGAGAAACTGAGGGATGAGAGGCCGTCTGCAGTACGACCTTTCATCCCTCAACTCGTTTCAGTTGGTGAAATCGTTTGCGCCGCGTGCGCGCTGTACCTAGCTCAGCGATGTGGAGACCTTTCGGATTTGACACCTCTCTGTCCCGCGTCATCTGCTAATTGACAGTGCAAAACGAATTTGAATGAATCGCCGGGCAAAGCAGGACGGCGAGCGAATAGCAACTGCACGATAGCCGGGCACGAAAGGAGTCACGTCGCCGGAGTTTATGGATGGCGCGCTGTGGTGCTTACTGTTTGCTGTGGACGGCCGCGGCGAGGTCAGTCTGTGGCGTGAAGGTGTTGTTACTCAGGTCCGCAAGCCACTCGGCGCGCTGATGAGTGCCACCAACCTCCTGGTAGGCGAAAACAATAAGAACCCTGGTCTTTGTTCCCTTGATAGGCCGCACAGTCCAACCCTGATACCCAACGAGGTTACCGACCCGGCGCGATGCCTCAAGCTCGCGCGACAGACGAGCATCAATCGTAACGCCTGGCTCGCTTGATGGCATTCGTCGCAGCTTGTCTAGCGCAGACAAAACTGTTTTGGGCTCCGCTTGATCCGAGTAGACAAGGGGGACCACAAAGATATAAATGCCCACGCTAAGAAGAGCCACGAGCACGCCGGCGCTCAAAACCGGAAGGCGGAGGTTTCGCGATGTTGGTCGAGGATGCGCGGGCCGGCGCTTCTCGGTTCGCTTACTCTCCCTGACTGCAACCCGAGCCTGTGGCTGTTCGGTGGGTTTGGTTTCTTCTCTATTGTCTTTGGCACCACCGGCAAAACCGCGCTTTGGCTTCGGCAGGCTGCAATAAGGGCAGTACAGTGCCTCGCTCGGCACGTCGGTTCCGCAGCGTGGACACGTCAAGGCCATGGCGTTCTCCTCTGGGCTTAACATCGATCCAAAGCACGCGGTAGGCCAGTGCCGACAATGGGTAACAGAGGCTGAAAAAATGTGGAATTTGATTGTTGAGAACAGAAGAAAGCGGCAAGAGGCGTCACATTTTTTGTAAACGGTGAAAGAATTTGTCATTCTTTGGTGCGTGACCCGACGCCGCACGGCAGATGCTTTCGAGCCGGTTTGAGAAGCATTCCAGCGGTTGAGAGCTGGCTCGTTGGCAGCACTGGCGTAGCGGGAAGGGAACTACCCTTCATCGGGTTGACATCAAACTCGCGCGCCGGTATAGTTCCTCGTTTGGAACAACGGCGCTTTTTGGTTCTGAGCATGCGGAGGCGCCTTGTTGATTGAAACCGGACGCGGAATAAACGTTATTGTGGCGTAAACGGAATCCGGAGTAAACGCCGGGTTCTTGAATTCAAAACGAAAGTTGACCTGAGATCACGCCACAGAGAAGTTTGGCCCGGGGTGGCCGAATCCGCAGCTACTTTTCAGAACATCCCCACAAAAAGATCTAGATAATCCCGGCCTGGATGGGTACGCGCGAGGGTTAGGAGGCGCTTGCCATCTGCGCTCTTGACCTTGCCGGGTTGAGCGACGGTGCTCAGCAAATGAGCGAAGCCTGAGGCATTTCGGCCCGGGCGCAATTTGAGAGGAGCCATAAGTGCCGACACTTAATCAGTTAGTTCGCAAAGGGCGAGTAAACGTTAAGTACAAGACCTCGAGCCCGGCTTTGAATTCGAGTCCGCAGAAGCGCGGCGTGTGCACACGCGTCTACACGCAGACTCCCAAGAAGCCGAACTCAGCGCTGCGCAAAGTGGCGCGCGTCCGTCTGACCAATGGGATCGAGGTGACGACTTATATCCCTGGCATCGGTCATAACCTGCAGGAGCACTCGATTGTTTTGATCCGTGGGGGTCGCGTCAAGGATCTGCCAGGCGTCCGTTACCACGTGGTTCGCGGGACCCTCGACGCGGTTGGTGTTCAGGGGCGCAAACAGAGCCGCTCTAAGTATGGAGCGAAGCGGCCGAAGGAAGCGTCTCCGGCGAAGAAATAGAAAGTGATGCGTGATGCGTGATCCGTACTCTGTGATCACGCATCACGCATCACGCATTACGGAAGGTTTATGCCAAGAAGAAGAGTTGCAGCTAAGCGCGAGGTTCTGCCGGACCCTCTATACAACTCGACGATGGTGACCAGGTTCATCAACTCGCTGATGTGGGAGGGCAGGAAGTCTGTTGCCGAAGGCATCTTCTACGGGGCAATGAGTCAAATCCACGATAAGACTCAAGAGGACCCGCTGAAGACTTTCAAGAAGGCCATCGACAACGTAAAACCGCGAGTCGAGGTCAAGTCTCGCAGGGTGGGTGGCTCTACCTATCAAGTGCCCATCGAGGTTGATCAGAAGTCGCGCGGTAACAGTTTAGCCATCAGGTGGGTGATCAGTTACGCGCGCGGGCGCGGCGAGAAGACTATGACCGATCGGCTCGCAGGCGAGATCCTCGATGCGGCGAATAATCGCGGCAACGCAGTGAAGAAGAAGGATGACACACACCGAATGGCTGACGCCAACAAGGCGTTCGCGCACTATCGTTGGTGATAGGACCCATAGGACGTACTGGACGTATTTAGAATGTCGAAGCAGGCGCCAGCGCCACTACAACGGTTCCGCAACATCGGGATCATGGCCCACATCGACGCGGGCAAGACCACGACGACCGAACGCATCCTCTATTATACGGGCGTTTCGTACAAGATCGGCGAGGTCCACGAAGGCACTGCAGTGATGGACTGGATGGAGCAGGAACAAGAGCGCGGCATAACGATCACGTCGGCGGCGACGACGTGCTTCTGGCCGCGGGACGGCGAGGACTATCGTATCAACATTATTGACACGCCGGGTCACGTCGATTTCACCATTGAGGTCGAACGCTCATTGCGAGTGCTTGATGGCGCCGTGGCGGTGTTCGACGCAGTAGCCGGCGTGCAGCCGCAGTCTGAAACTGTGTGGCGTCAAGCCGACAGGTACAACGTTCCGCGCATTGCCTTCATGAATAAGATGGATCGGCCGGGCGCTGATTTCAGTCACGCAATCCAGACGATGCGCGACCGCTTGAGCGCGAATCCGGTAGCGATCCAGATCCCAGTTGGAGCCGAAGATCAGTTTCGCGGGGTGATCGACCTGATCACGATGCGCGCATACCTCTACAACGTTGAGGACAAGGGTGCTGAGCCGGATGTGGTTGATATACCCGACGAGCTTCGGGCCGATGCCGCAGCGGCGCGCGACAAGATGATCGAAGCGCTTGCCGATGCGGACGACCCGATCGCTGAAAAGTACCTCGCTGGTCAAAAGGTTGCCGACGCCGAGATTCGTGCGGCGATTCGGCGCGAGACGATCGCGCTGAAGCTCGTGCCGGTCGTGGCGGGCTCCGCGTTTAAGAATAAGGGCGTGCAGCCGCTTCTTGACGCCGTCGTTGATTTCCTTCCCAGCCCGCTTGATGTGCCCCCGGTCATGGGCGTGAATCCCAAGAAGGGAACCGAGGAAGAGCGGCCGCCCGACCCGAAAGCGCCCTTCGCGGGACTGGTGTTCAAGATCATGGCTGACAAGCACGTCGGTCAGCTTTCATTCGTTCGAATCTATTCAGGCACTCTTAAGGCTGGTTCCTACACGTTGAATTCGACCAGGGGTTCAAAAGAGCGAGTGGGCCGCATCATGTGCATGCACGCGAACAAGCGGGAGGACGTCGAGCAGGCCACAGCGGGCGAGATCGTCGCGGTTGCCGGCATTAAGCAGGTCACCACCGGCGACACTATCTGCGAAGAGTCCCGCCCAATCGTCCTTGAAGCTCTCGAATTCCCGGCGCCGGTTATCTCCCAGGCAATCGAACCCAAGACCAGACAGGATCAGGAGAAGCTGGGCATCGGTCTCCAGCGGCTCGCGGCGGAAGACCCGAGCTTCAAAGTCGCTACCGATCAGGAGACGGGACAGACGATCATCAGCGGTATGGGTGAGCTTCACCTGGAGATCATCGTCGATCGCCTGAAGCGAGAGTTCGGCGTCGATGCGAACGTTGGCCGGCCACAGGTCGCCTATCGCGAAACTATACGCAAAGCGGCAGAAGGTGTTGGAAAGTTCGTTCGACAGACGGGCGGACGCGGTCAGTATGGTCACGCTGAAGTGAAACTCGAGCCGGCCGAACCGGGCAGCGGCTTCGAGTTCGTCAACGCGATCGTCGGTGGCGTCATCCCGCGCGAGTACATCAAGCCTGTCGGCGAAGGTATCAGGGAAGCAATGGAAGGCGGGGTTCTGGCGGGCTATGAGATGGTTGACGTCAAGGCGACGCTGCACTACGGCAGCTATCACGAGGTTGACTCTTCGGAGATGGCGTTCAAGATCGCCGGCTCGATGGCGTTCAAGGACGCCGCTAAGAAAGCCGATCCCGTTCTGCTCGAGCCGATCATGAAAGTCGAGGTTGTGGCGCCTGAAGAGTACGCGGGCTCGATTACCGGTGACATCAACTCGCGTCGCGGTCGCATCGAGAGCATGGCTGCGCGGCCGGGCACGCAGGTCATCACAGCCTTTGTGCCGCTTTCGGAGATGTTCGGGTATGCGACTGATATGCGATCGATGACGCAGGGCCGCGCAACTTACACGATGCACTTTCATCGTTACGAGGAAGCGCCGCGCAGTGTGCGTGAAGAAATTATAGCTAAGGTGCAAGGCACCGCGAGGTAATTATTTTTCCATCTCAGGCGGGCGCCGAGAGCGAGCGCTTGCGGAAAAAGGAGCTAGACAACTATGGCAAAGGAAAAATTTGACCGATCGAAACCGCATGTGAACGTGGGAACGATAGGACACATCGACCACGGAAAGACGACACTGACGGCGG
>JBBPIG010000055.1 GCA_038040445.1 Acidobacteriota bacterium
ATAGGCCCACCAAAGAAAAAAGGAGGAATCAACGACGGACCCAGACTTATATCAGCAAAGATGAAATCCGATCCTGCAGTGACTGTCACCTCACCAAGCGAGCCTGCGTTGAAAATTGCTCCAAAGTTGAACAGCGGAGCGATAAAGAATCGGCCATCTGGATCAACTTGGTTGATCGGATCATTTGCACCATAGGTATATCGGTTCAGGCTTTGAGGATTGGCTACGCTCCCCCTTAACGGGTCAACCGAGTTGAACCTCCCCGGGCTGCCGCCATAGTACCTGTTCACGGCATAATCCAGTCCGCTCTCGCCGTCTCTTTCGTAGCTTGTAAAGTGGTGCTTCTCTTGATTGCCGCTCTCCGCGAAGTCTTCTCCAAAGGGGAGGTGCGCTTGCCTGCCAATCACATTGCCGCTTGAATCAACAGTCATCCGCACGCTCAAGCGGTCGCTGATGAAGTACTGAGTGCTCCCGCTCGCCACCTTCGCGATCATCTTTCCGCCAGCGTAAACGTAATCCACCAGATTCCCGCCCGAGCCATTATGCTCGGCTAAGACTTGCCCTCCTTCCCAGACGTAGTGCGTTGTAGCTCCAGATGCTATCTTCTTCACTCGCCAGTTCCGGTGATCATACGAGTACTGCGCTGCCCCTCCGTCGATGCTTACTACCCGATTCTCTGCGTCGTACGTGTAGCTGTGTGATCCATCGTTGGTCACATTGCCTGCTGCGTCGTAGGAATAGCCCACTGCGTTGACTGTCGCTATGCGGTTAGTGGGTACTCCTCCACTCTGCTGAAGAGTGACGGTCTGAATTTGATTGCCGCCTGTGACCGCGTCCCACACGCCTGTTCGATTCCCCCATCGGTCGTAAGCAAATCGCCGCTGCGCGCTCGCTCCATTGCTGGTCTGGCTCGACGTAGCCAGGCGTCCCTGCAGGTCATAGGTGAAGCCCGCACTCTCCGTTGTGCCGTTGATCGTCCCACTGACGCTCATCAACTGCGCGGCATTGCCTGCCGTAGAGCCGCTGCCGTTCTGACCTGAAATAGCATTGTAACTGTAGTTGAGGCTCAGAAGCGTGTTGCCGCTACGCATCGCCGATTGTGAAGTCATCTGCAGGCGATTAGCATCGTAGCCGAAGCCTTCAACTACGCCGTTGCCGAGCGCCCAGCCCGTAACCTGCTCGGCGGAGTTGTAGCCGATGCCGCTGACATAGTTGCCCGTGCTCGCGTCCGCTATAGATGTTACTCTCGCGTTCGAGTCGTGGCTCAGGTTGATTACTCGTGTTGACGGATACGTGAGCTGCGTCTGCTGGTTTATGGTGTTGTATTGGTAGCTCGTCGAGTAGTTAATCCCGTCTATCGTGTGCGTTACGGATGAGACGCGATTGAAGCTGTCATACCCGTAGCTCTCCGAATAGCCACTGCCCACGCCCACAGAAAGCAGAAGTCCTTTGGTGCTGCTGTTGCTCGACGTATCGTAGTTGTACGTTACGTTCGGAGTCGTCGCAACACCCGGCGCGTTGCTGGTGTCATAGCTCACCGAAGTAAAGCGATTCAATGCACCATATCCATAGCTGGTCACCGGGCCTCGAGCGTCCTGCCTGATTGAGATCGCGTGGAAATCCGTCCAGGTATACTTCGACGACCAAAATGTTCCACTGCCGTCGTTAATCGTTGCGCTTTGTTCCGGAATTCTTTCAAACAACAATCGCCCCAGCGCATCGTACTTGAAGCTGCGAAGCTGTCCGCCTTGATTGACCTCGACCAATTTGTCCAACACCGAATGAGTATAGCTCGTCTCCTGCGTGAGCTGTCCATTAGCGTCCTTCTCGGTCACTTTCACGATTCGCCCAAGCCCGTCCTGCTCCTGTTTGATTTGACGGTTCACCTGATCGGTGATCGTGCGAGTTGCCCCGCTGTATGAGTACTGGATCGTGTTGACGCTATCGGGCAAGGTCGTCACCCGAACTCGCCCAAGCCCGTCATACGAATACGTTGTCGAAGGGCCGGGCTGCCCTCCCTGGGCAAACGGATTGGTCTGGCTGCTGACGCGCTGCATAGAATCATAGGCAATGTTCACCAGGTTGCTTGCCGCGTCTAACCTCTGCGTCGCCTGTCCCCAGCCATTGTAAATGCTCGAAGTGGTTATGCTGCGGTTTTGCCCCACTTCGACATAGCTCAGGGTAGTCGAAGCAGTAAGCGCCGCGTCATTATAAGTGCTGGTGACTGTTGCCCCCGTCGGCAAGGTTTTCTGCTGAAGTCTCAACGCCGCATCATAGCTGTAACTGATGGTCAGGTTGTTCGGGTCGGTCTGGCTGGTCACCAAAGACGTGTTGAAGTCGTACGCGGCACTGCCGGTCAGGTGCACCCCCACTGGGTCGCCGTCAGTCAACTGCAGCGGCCTAGACCAGTAGTTGCTTATGTCGAATGTATAGTTCTTCTGGTTGCAGCAGGTCACTTGGGCCTTGACCAAATTGCCGAAGACGTCAAACTTGGCGAGCCTGGTTATTGTCGCGCCAAATACGACTTTGTACTCGGTTGTGCCTGTGACGTTTCCCCGCACTGTCTTGGTTGTGTTGTAGCTGGAAACATGGCCCGGCGCCCAGGAAGCGTTCCAGTAGTCCAGCATCCCTCCCATTGCCGAGTAATTGTCATAAGTGTAATTGGTCTGGGCGACCAGGATGTCGTCTCCATCGTATGTGTTCAACTGCGCGTCGTAAACGAAGACAGACGACACAAGCCGCCAGAGGTTCGCATTAAAGTACGAAGGGTCGCTCTTGTAGATGAACTGAGTGCGCCTTCGCACCTGCCAGTTGCCACTTACCTGGAAACCGTATTCCCGCCGGTTCGTCACGGCTCCCGTTCGGTCATAGTCAAAGTCCACCTTTGTCGGCGTGCCCATATCGTCATAACTGGTCACCGACTGCACCTGCGGCGAGCCAAACGGGTCTGCGATATAGGCGAAGACGTTCTTTGCCAGCGAAGATGATCCACTTTTGGCTTCGAATTGCACCAGCAGCCCGTTATCGGTGGAGCCGCTATTAGTCGAGCGGGTCAGCAGCATTTGTGAAGCGTCGGGCCGCGTGATCGTAAAAATAATAGTCTGCGAGCCTGTGTTGGTGTTGTAGGAGTACACACCGCCGGGGTTTTCCGTGCGCTGGCTGAAAGCGGGCGCGTCAGTAAGCACGGTCCCCCCGGATGTCGGATAGTTGAAAGAGGTTGTTGCGCTCTCGACTCCGTTGCTGATCGCGCCAAACTGGTCAATGCTCATCTGTCGACGTAAGGACGCATTATAAATCATCCCATAATCAGAATAGCTGAATGAGTAGCCGCTCTGAGTGGCCGGGAAGTAGACGTGGCGCAATGTATTGAGCGTCTGACCGTAGCTGGCGTTCTCAACCGATAGCCCGCTGAAGCTGAACGTAAGCGAGCGGCTCTGGTAGTCGAACTGGGCAAGCGTGCGCGTGCCGCTTCCGAACGCCGGCGCGGTAATTGACACGAGACTGCCGCACCCATCGTAGTTAAATTGAATGTAGCGGCCCAGAGTGTCGCGCACGTAATCAATAGCTTGTTTCCAGGGGAAGAAGCTCTTGTACGCGACCTGGACATAGTTGCCGTTGCGGTCTGTGATCTGCGTGGGCAGCAGGCGGTTGTTCAACAGGACAATGCTCACTCTTGTACCATCCGGGTATCGCAACTCGCCATAACTTGCGTTGCCGACGTATCGAATGTGCGTGCCGTCGGATGTCTCAAGCGTGTTGGTGCCGCTCGAAGGCGCGACGCCCAGCCGATGGCGCGTGCCGTCAGGGTCGATGAGCAGATAACTGACGCTCGGATCAGTGCCATAGGTAACCACCCTTCCGAATCCCAACGAAAACCCGGCGTAGGGCCATCCATTAACTGCGTTGAACGTCACTGCATTTCCATGACGGGACCATATGCGAGAGTTGTAATAGAGCGTGAGGTTCGCGCCGAGGCCACGTCCTCCGAGGCCGACTATCGGCACGGCGAAGTTGAAGTTGCTGCCTTCGGGAAGCACAAGCCCCATCCCGGCCGGCTCCGCTGCGCGGTTATGAGGCGAGCCTAAGAGGTTGCGAGGTTCGCTCCAAATCTCGTCATACACAGAATCTCCGCCATCGCCTCCCGAGCCGCAGCTTTGAGCCTGGACTGTAGGCATCAGTTTATCCATCAGCGAATCAACCAGGTTTTCGTTTGGGTTCGATCCATTGCTCCCGAGTTTTACTGTTCCGTTCGCGCTCAAGCTGTTCTGATCGGCGAGCCACTGTGCATCGGTTTGTGAGGGACGCTGCCCCGGCCTGACCAGCAGTGGCGCAATCGCTTGAGCCGCTCCCGCGCGGCAAGTGAGAAAGACCAGCCCCGGCAAATGAAAAGTGGCCTGACCGGCATCATCAATTTCCACCTTGGATGGGTGGGACGATTCCCAGTTGAATTTAATACCCAGAACCGTTTGGCCCGCCAAATCTGTGGCAAGGGCAGTGAGGGTGACTTGCTGTTGCTGATAACCAACATACTTAAGTGGCGAAATGCGTATGCGCGCGACTCGAGCGAGCCGCTGTTCGGGTGTCTCTTCTTGGCTCGCGGCGGACGCCGACCTGAACAGCGATTTCGCAATGACCGAGATGCTGCTGAGCGAGCCTGTGGCAAGGCTCACAGCCAACCGCCCCAGCGTTGGCAACGCGCGCACCGTTAGATCCGTTCCAGGCCAGATAAGTAAATTTAAGAGCAAGACAAGGCAAACCAACTTTCTGCGCAGACCGTGGCGAAACAGGTTGCGAGCGAAGCGGATGACAACACGATGAGTGAATAATTGCTGAGCTTGATTTGAGCGCATAAATCCTCCGGCACGCCGACAGTAAACCCGCCTGCGTGGACGCGATGTTTGATCCTTAGCTTGCAGCGGGCAGATCGGTGCTAAAGAAGACAAGACTGCCCGGCTGTGATAGTGAGGACGCGGGGCGGCTAGATAATTTATCTTCTGATCGAAGAACTCGGATTAGAGGTGAATCCCTAGAACTCCGATGACCCTTTGCTCGATTGATACCGATCTACAGTGGACTCGGGCTTGGCACAAGCCGCAAAAGGAAATGCCCGTGACCAGCCTGGCAACCTCCGAATTGAAACAGGCGTCCGCGAATCGGAAACGCTGGCGATTCGAACAAACGGCGGCGATCATACAACCAGCAGAATTGTTTGTCTGTGCTCTAGCGCACACGCACGACAGAATTTTGCAGAGTTAGACGCCGAGAGTCTGAGTATAAGCATCCCTGACGATGTGATAGCATTCGCAGGACGCCCTCTCTAGGCCCTCGCGGTCCACTATCGTAATCTGCCCGGGAACGTGATGAATCAATCCAAGTCTCTTTAGATCTCCCATTGCTACTGTCACCCCCTCCCGGCGCGACCCGAGCATGTAAGAGAGGAATTCCTGAGTGAGGCTGAAGCTGTTTGATCGCACGCGGTCGCTAGTGACCAGGAGCCATCGGCATAGTCGCTGCTCTACCATGTGAAAGCGATTGCAAACGACTGACTGGGAGATTTCGGCGAGCAAAGCACCGACGTGGCGGAGCAATAAGTGTTGCAGCGCGCCGTTGCGTTCGAATTCGGATCTCAGCACAACAGCCTTAATCCTCAGAGCGGCGCCTTGAACTTGCACGATGACCTGATGGGGTGATGTCTTAAACCCTAGCGCGATTGGAGCGCCCAACATCCCTTCGTTACCGACCATAGCCACCTCCACGAGCGACCCGCCTTCGCTGATCGAAAGCAAAGAGACCATCCCCCTGGTTGGAAAGAAAACGTCTTGAATCTCTGCGCCGAAATCATAGAGTACTTTGCCCTGAACCAGGTCAATGCTTCCTAGATCTTTGGCAACACGAAGGTATTCATCGGCAGGCAACGACGCGATTATCCGATTCTGATCAGGATGAGCCGGCTGAGCGCTTGTCACTATTTCCCTTCCTACTCAATGACTGACGGAAACTCTGCCTGAAATCATTCAACTAATTGCAGCGCGAGAAGTTCAGAGACTAACAAAGCGGAACAAGTTCGCCGGTTGCGGCCAAACCAGACACAAATCAACCGGGCAATCGCGTCGCAACGTGGACCTGGGGGTTGGAGGGGGCGCCGCGCAACATAGAAGTCAGAAACTCGCAGTCAGACGGGACGGAGTGCGCCGAGCTTCATCGGCCACCGTCGCCTACTACTACGAAGCCGGCCCAGTAATAGGGCTTCATCCCATATCGGGGATCATTGATCATCCCCAAAACCGCCTGCCGCCAGGCTTCGGCTCGAGAGAACTTCCCGCGAGGGTGCCGCCCGCAATGTTTTTCTGAAAAGCGACCATCAGTCTTGTCGTTCCTTCAGAGGGGACTTGCCACTGGCTCGCGATCATTGTCGGTACGCCTGCTACGAAAAGCAAAAAGTAGTCTTGTTGTTTAGATACGGCTCCGCTGGTTTGGTTAATAGATTGTAAAGTCGAGACCCGCCTGTCTGAAATCTGGATGATTCGTGGACAGTAAGTTCCGAAACCTTCCACCAGAGCAGACAACGCGCTTTTCTTAATATCTATAGAGCTCTTTCACTCGAACTGTTTCTTGAACTCGACAAACTGCTGCTTGAGTTCCGCCAATTCGCCTCGCACTTGTGCCACCTCTTCCTCGAGCCTCGAGAGTCTCTCATTTTCCTGGAGGACCTCGATCGTGGCCGGCTCCAACCGCGTCGCGGCTTCACGCTCCTCAATCTGAACTTCTCCAGCCAGCAAGTGCGCGTAGCGTGACTCCTTCGTCCCCGGTTGGCGCGGCAGCTTAACGGCGAACGGGGGTTGAGCCGTCATCAGCGCTTGAAGCGTCAGCTCAACTTCCTCGAGTTCCTTGAACTCATACAGGCGCCCAGTTCGTCCGCGAATCTCCCCGACCGTCTGTGGCCCTCGAAGCATCAACACGCACAGCACAGCGATCTCTTGCTCGGCGAGCTTGTAGACTTCTGCGAACCTTTGCTCGTATTTGGGCACACGGCCAATACCGGTTACCATCCACGCCAGATTCTTTTCTCGCAGGCTTTCGAGCGCGCGAGCCACAGTCTTCTCGTCGAATGAAACCACAGGATCGCGGTTTGAAATCTGATTGCACGCATTGGTGAGCGCGTTGAGTGTGAGCGGATAGTACTCGGGAGTGGTGATCTCTTTTTCGATCAACGAACCGAGCACGCGCACTTCGACCTGGGTCAGCATCTGATCCACGATATGTTATTCCTCTTCAAAGTCATAATCAGCGGCCCCCTGAATTTATATAACAGCGCCGGCCAAACTTCTATCCGGCGCGAACTCGCGCGGGGCACGTATCGAAGGGTTTCTCGGGGTCCCGGAGTGAGCATCGAGCCGCCGGGCCGGAACGCACATTGCGCTACCCTCAAGAGTTTTGACTACCGAGGAGCGTTTTGGTTTATACTCGATGGCAACAAACCGTTCACGCTCTGGAGATCAAAGAAATGGAAGACGGTGTGGCGGCTGAGGAACTCGAACAAGCTCTGGCCCAGGCGCCTTTCGCCAAAATCCATAACGCCAAACTCCATTCATTCACGAGCGGCGAGTGCACCTTGATCATTCCGTTTGATGAATCCTTCGAGCGGCCGGGAGGAATTGTGGCCGGGTCTGTCCTGATGGCGGCTGCGGATGTAGCGATGTAGTTGGCGATTATGACTCGGCTTGGAACAAGTGCGATGTCGGTGACCACAGAGATGACCACGAACTTCCTAAGCTCGGCGAGGCGAGAGGACGTGCGCTGCACGGCCAGGGTGCTGAAGCTGGGCAAGAGTTTGATTTATGGAGTCGCCGAGTGCACTAACGATGCAGGCAAACGGCTGACGCATCATACAATCACGTATGTAAGACTCGACGGTTAGTTCTGCTCTAGCGTGGAAATCGAGCCGTCCGCGCCCTCACCAGCCTTCGTCATCGCAGCGCCAATGAAAACGTCGTCACGCAAATTGGTCCGATCAACGGTCGCTCGAGGAGCTGCTGTCAGGCGATCGGCGCCCGAAGCGTCTAGCACACTGGCTTTCGAGCGGCTCTTGCCCGATGCTAGAATGCGCTCACAACAGACAATCAGACGGGAATCAAGAGTGAGCGCATGGCAAACGGGTCAGGAGCGGGAGCCGAGCTTAACAGAAACTGGCTCGACAACCTGAGCGACGAGGAACTCGTGGACACCTTCCTCGCGCGTTCGAAGAACGACCGCCGCGCCGCGCATCTGTGCTTCGAAGTAATCATCGCTCGTTACCACTGGCTGATCAGTCACGTCGTGCGCAACTCGCGCTATCGTTTTCCCGCGTGGGATTCGGCTGACGATGTGATCTCGCGAGTGGTGTTCAAAGTCTATCGGGGGCTGGCGCAGTGGAGGAGGCAGGGGAAGCTTTCGAGCTTCGTCGCGCGCATCGCTTCAAGCGAGATGATTGATACGATTCGCCGGGTCGGCCGCGACAAATCATGGAACCCGCGGCAATCTCTCGCCGATCCTGATTCGGATGCGCCCTCTCCCGTTGAGACAGCGCCTTCAAAAGAGCCTTCGCCGGAGGCGCAGTTGGTCGCGCGCGAGCAGCGCGAGATCGTGGACAGCTTGCTCGCCGACGTTTGCCGCGATTGGAAGGACAGCGTAATCGTGAACGAGTACATAATCGGGAATCAGAGCGGCAAGGAAATCGCCGAAAAGTATTCCATCTCGGAGGACCTCGTGTACCAGCGTGCCAGACGGCTGCGAGTGCGGTTGGTCAAGTGGTTGAACGAGCGAGGCATCACTTCGGCCCACTCGCTGCTGACCGGGCTTGCAGCGAAATGATGAAGTCTGACGCATACAGGAAACTCAGATGGTCAAGAAACGAGCACATCCGGACAACCGGTTGTTCGATTATCTAAGCGGCGCGGTAGACGAGAATGCCGCGAGGTCGATTGAGGCGCATCTGTCAGTGTGCGATGACTGCGCTTCAGTTGCGGGGCTGGTTCGCGAACTGAAGGAATCGGCTTCAGAACTAAACAGCGAAGGCCAGTCTCAAATCTCAACTCTCAAATCTCAAGAGCATCCAGACATCAGCGAGCTTGCGTCATTTTTTTATTCCAAAACGCGGCGCGCAGTGAGGTCCGGTATCGCGAGTCACCTGGCGCTTTGCAGGTCTTGCGGCGAAGCGATCGCACAGTACGCTCGTGCCGAGAAAGCTGCTGCCGAATACAAGCCGGTGGGCGTGGTGGACAGCGAAGTGCCCGCAAAGGCGTGGGAGATGATTCGCGACTGGGAGGACAGCAGCTTCGCAAAGCTCAAGCCCGCAACCGAGGTGCTCAGCCAGGAACTGCTCACGCGGCTCGCACGCATCCTTAACGAGCAAGCTCAAGAGGCGGGCGGGTTTGGCCAGGAAATTTCCCGGTCACAGAATGTTCAGCAGACGGAAGAGGCCGGGCGCGTCCCGGTGCTGGTTGTCAGCCGTTCGGGCGAAGTGCGCAGCGTGGAGTTCTTCGAGCGGGCAGTTGATTCGACCGGTGCAAGAATCCTGAGGCACTCAGAAGGTTCGCTGCGTTTCGACAACAGGCTTGTTCACGCGCTGCTCGACTTCGGCGAAAAGGACCCGTTCGTTGTTTCAAACCTGATTCGCCGCGACACCATTCGACTGGAACAGACCCGACCGGACGAAGAGTCCCGCCGCACGGACTATGTCATCATCGAAGATTAGGATTCTCGCCGGGCAAATTCTCTAAAGGGCCAGAACCCGTTTACCAATCATCGAAGCGAGGTCGAGGGCGCTTACCAGGCGTCCGACGGCAAACTTGTGCCGTACCGCCTCTACATCCCGAAGAGCTACAATGGCGCGAGCATGAAGCCGCTTGTGGTGATGATGAGGGGTACTACTTCAGCGGGCTGTTCGATCCGGCAGTGATAAAAGGTGAAGCGGAGCAATCCACAAATTGAAGCTCGCGGTAAGTTCTCACACTATCTTCTTGACCGCGATAACGAAGAGGCATATAGTGACGGCGCGTCCAAATAGGAAGTAGCAGAGCGAAGCGTTTAACGGTTAAACACCCTCACTCCTGATAGCCGTTCCTTAAGAAACCCGTGCTGAATAACCGTAGCGGTGTTACTAATCGTTGATCGTGCGATCTCACGCGCAGCCGCGCCCGAGGAAACCTCGAGCTTACGATTCATCCGACTCTATACAATGCTAGCGGGCAGGCACTCGCGATCAAGACTATGATTCTTGGCGCCAGGCAACAGCTCGAAGGTTTGTGGTGGCGACCAGATGGCGCGTCGCAATATAATCTAGTATTGACCAATACGACTGACGCCAATCGTGCAGGTTGAAACCATCTTCACGGGAGATCAGAAATCATCTAAGGGTGAGTCGTTAAACCTGACACTTGAGTCTCATCAGACTCGGGTGCTCAACCTGAAAGATGTGAAGCTCCCCTTATCAACCGGAAATGGAAAGGGTAGGATGGGCGGCATCAGCATAACGCATAGTGGTAAGCCAGGCGCGGTGCTCGCCTACGGAATGCTGGCCAAAAGCGAGAACGGCTTCTCCTCCAACTTTGCGTTTGCAGACCCTGCCGCCAGTCAATCTCAAACCCTGGCTGCCGCGCATCTGTTGATCGGAAGAGCGGAGATGGAGAGGTTTTCGCGGGATACCTCTTTCACATCTGTCGCCCTATTGCGCAATGCATCGGATGCACCTATCGAGGTGAAGCCGACAGTAAGCTTCACATCCAATAACGAGCCGCATACTACACGACTACCAAGTCGTGAGTTACTGTCGCAGCAGGTTGAAGCAGTTGATGTTGAGGCGGAGTTGAAGCGAGCAGGCTATCGCGGCCCGTTTGCCGGAGCAGGGCTGACACTGGCTTCGTCGGGGAAGCCAGGTACACTGGTGGCGCATCTTTCCAGCTTTGATCAGACTCGCAATCACGTCTTCGATGTGCCGCTGAAAGACCCGGAAGTGAGGTCTAACCGCTATGGAGGATGTTACCCCTGGAATATCGAGGGCGACACTCAGAGCATCATTCACGTTCGCAACACCACCGATGAGAAGGCGCTTTTCACCATTCAGCTTGATTGGGATGGGGGAACCTACGCGCTGCCGATTCAGGAACTCGCCCCTCAGCAAGAGCTCGCAATAGACATTCGCAAGCTGCGTGACACACAGGAAAAAGACAGCACCGGACGAGTGATACCGAAGGAAGTAGGTCGAGGGCAGGCGACGTGGTATGAGCACGGAGAGCAGGCATTGATAGGACGAACCGAAGTGTTCAACACATCGGCGGCTACAGCCAGCAGTTTCAGTTGTGCGCCGCCAAGTTGCTGTCCGCCGTCTACCCTTCTTGTTTTCTGCACACCCAATTCAATGAGTGGAGTTGTAGGCGAATCATCGCTGTCGCAGATGTTCGAGAGAAGGTATCGAGAGTGTGACGGAGCGCAGTTTGGGCCGTACAATGTGACCACACAGGCAACTTGGTCTACGGACAATGCGGCAGTGGTCACGGTGGGGGCAGTAACTCTGAGCGGGGCGCAGTGCACCTGCGTGGGGCTGGGACAAGCAAACGTGAACGCGAACTTCCAGGGAATAAGCTGGGAGTTTTTCTTTCGAGAGAATCGTTGTCGGTCGTTAATAGTTCCGTTCCCAATATCTTGCCCGGTCACGGTGTTTCGCTTGCGGATTCGTGCCTCAGGATCGTCAATACACTTCGAGGACAGCGAGAGCGCTGCATCAATCGTCGCAGGGAAGACGTTCGGAATAATAGCAGAGGCGGTTGACGCTAGCGGAAATGTGCTGCCAGTGAACGCAGGTGTTAGCACAAGTCTTAGCAGAACGCTTGGATCGGGAGAGATCAAGTTGCCATCAAGCTTCAATCTGGTAAACGGCTCTTTCACGAGCGGTGGACTTCTCCACCAGAGTAGGATTAGTTGGAAACACAACTTCGTGTGGCCATGTAGTACAGGCGAATGATCATTTCGTCGCACTTCCAGTGGCTCAACTGTGTGACACACAGGTCATCGTGAGGAATTCAGGCACTGGGCAGTCTGAGGCTACTACTAAAAGAGACAAGGGTCCGCACTTCCCAGGTCCGGGTACCGCATGTGATCCTAGCGGTACGATGGGTGGCGACTTTTACTGGAACACCGGTACTAGACCCAAAGTCGAGAGCCTAAGCTGTGAGACCGGTAATAACAACTCAGGCATCGATCTTGCGGATGGTACCTTTGCCGTGCTGGGATCCCCATCCCAGGTTGTTTGGCGCTTTGGCTTCTTTTAACAATAAGTGCAGTATGACAACGCGATCCCTTTGTACGGTAGTTCTTGCATACATCATTGGAGTGTCAGGGTTACTTTGGCACCGCCCGCCCAATACGGTTCTCCGGGGCGGAGAAATATCCAACTCAGTAGCTCCATTTAACAACTCGCGTTTGAACGTAACTGCGGCAGTGATAGAGCAGCCTTCCCATGACCAACAGCAAGAGCCACCACCGCCTCCCCCTCCTCCGCCCCCTCCTCCCTTAGGTTTGGGGAGCCAGCCTACTAGCGAAGCTCTACCAGAGCCAAGGCGCACTCTCGTTGGTGTGACTAGGACTGACCTTACGAAATTTGAGCGATTCTTGCCGGGCGGGGCGCACGTTTATCTTTATCCCGTGGGTAATAGTAAGCTAGCCGCAGCTCTCATCCGCGCTGATTTGAATGGCGACGGCAGTGACGAAACGATTGTGGTATACAATGAGCGGAAACCGACACGTGAAGAAGGCAGCCTTCCTTTGATTCTAAGCATAATGTCACGAGCGGGAAACAAGCTTGTTATGCGTTCGACGGTTCGCCTTTTGGGTGATGTGTTTTTTAGCCCAAGGATTGAAGGTGTAGGTGCCCCACTGAGCGCATATGATCTCACAGGCGATCGTCACCCTGAAATCGTCGTGGTTTCAGGGGGCGGCGCCAGTGTCGGCGGCGTTCTCCAAGCTTTTTCTTTCGACGGATTGACCCTTCGGGAGCTTGCGCGTATCGGCGGGCACTTCTTCCGAGTGCGATCCAAAGGAGCGGGCAAACCCGCTCTAATCACTGGACAGTGGAATGGAGAGAAGGGAACGAGGAGTTACGAGTGGAATGGCCGGGTGTTTGAAGAGACGGCAACGCCAGTGAAGCAATCGCGGTAGAATCCCGTCTCGCTACAGAAAACGAACTGTCCGTCCAGATGCCGATTTTTTGGTCGGCGGCATATTGTTCAACCATATTTATTCAACATTGATGCAGGCGAAGGCTTCCTCCCACTCGTTGTGCAAGATATTACTGGCGACCGTCAACCTGGGCCGAGCGCAAGTCTTTGCAGATTCTGTATCTTCCGTGGCGTCTCATTGATCGCTTTCAACTAAGAAGACCTCGTCGTCGCTCTTCTGGTCGTGATTATCCGTTCGATCGAATAGATGGGCTTACCCTGGGATTCAAAGTAAGTCCGGCTCAACATCTCTCCGATCAACCCCGACGACACCAACTGCACTCCCGCCAGTATCAGCACCGCGCCCAGTAGCATCAGCGGCCCGTGCTTGTCGAACAGCGCTGTTCCGTATACCACCTTGTCGATGAGCAGCCAGATGTTTATCGCCAAACCGACCGTGGTGCTGAGCAGACCAATCGGTCCAAAAAAGTGCAGGGGCCGAGTCACGTATTTCAGCAGAAAACGAATCGTCAACAGATCAAACAGAACTCGGATCGTCCGCGAGAGCCCGTAGTGAGAACGCCCGCCCGGCCGCTCGATGTTCGTGATGGGCACTTCGACAATGGTTGCGCCGTTCCACGACGCCAGCGCGGGAATAAAGCGATGCATCTCGCCGTAGAGTCTTATCTGCTTGATCGTGTCTTTGCGATAGACCTTGAACGTCGTGCCGAAGTCGTGAATGTTCACGCCCGACAGCTTCGACATCAGCCAGTTCGCCACCCGTGACGGCGCTCGGCGGAGCAGAAAGTTGTCTACTCGTTTCTTGCGCCAGCCGCTTACGATGTCGCATCCGGTTTCCTCAAATGCCGCAAGCAGCAACGGGATGTCGGCCGGCGTGTGTTGCATGTCCCCGTCCATCGAGATGATCACGTCGCCCTCGGCATAGTCGAACCCCGCGGCAAGCGCGACCGTCTTCCCGTAGTTTCGCTTCAGTCTGATGACCACCACGCGCGGGTCGCTCTTCGCAAGCTCATTCAGGATTTGAGGGGTTGAGTCGGTGCTGTGGTCGTCGATGAAGATGAACTCGACCGGCTCATAGCGGGAGGTCATCGCCTCCGATAGCTCCCGATACAACTCGCGTACGCTTTCCTGCTCGTTGTGAAACGGAACCACGACGGAGTAGCTCGGGGTTTCCACTTCGTTCGCAAACTTACTCACTACAGCTCCCGATAGTTAATCAACGCGATCCCTAGCTGTTCAGCAAACCGTCTCAGGCTCGGATCGCTGAGCGCTTGAAGCTCAAGCTCCCGCTCGCGCTTGAGTCTTGTGCGCGCTCGCTCGAGGTCATCATCGTATTCTCCCGGATGGCACATCAACTCGGCCGTACCTTCTCCCAAGGACTCCATCATACTTCGAATTGCTGCGCTGTCCAGCATTCCTGTCAGCTTGACGCCGAGAAACCTGTCGGGCGTTTTGAGACCATACTCCCGCGTGAGCCGCTTAAACCGTATCGCACCCGGCGATACGGCCGCGGACAATACAGACTGCTTAAGGTAGGCCCACTTGTACGCCGGGCTGAGCCTCGGCAGACTGAACTGATTTTCAAAGGGATTTCGCACACACTTGATGCCGAACTCAGCCGCCACAAGAGCGAGCGCCTGCATAACTCTCGGGTGAGTGTGCGAGTGCTTGTGAGTGTCGAGATGAGTCAGCTTGATTCCGCTTTCCACTACACGCGCGACTTGCGCGCGGAACTCACCTGCCAGCTCATGTGTTGGGACTGATCCGCGGGCGAGCTTGATCATCAACTTCGCAAGAGTCTTCGGCAGCAAGCCCCCGCTATCAACCAACGAGGCGACTTCGCCTGCCGGAGCTACGGGCCGCCCGCCAACAACCGCCAGGTGACACCCGACTCCGAGACCAGGATTCGCCCGCGCCAACGCGATGGCATCCTCGAATGCTTCGCCGTTAGACATGATTGTCGCGCTGGTTACGATGCCCGTGTTGAACGCGCGCACTATGGCGCGATTGACCCCTCGGGTAAAACCGAAATCATCCGCGTTTACGATAAGTCTCTTCATCCTCGAAACCGCTGTTATCTCGCACTTGTGCGCTCCCATTTCCGCACCGGCCATGGTGTCGAAGAGAGCGCACGCCCTGAGGAAGCCCAACTACTTGTTGCCCATCGCATAAACCCGCGAGGCCGCGGCGCCTTCGTATTGGCCATTCCTCCAAAGCGGGATTCGCTGACTCAGAAATCGTGGTCAGCGGTGGCGGGTTGCTTCACCATATTCTTGCGAGCCGACGACTGGTGTATCAAAGCTCCGGTAGTTAATTTCACCTTTTCTTAGTGAAAATCTGAAGCACTTGTTATAGAATGCGAGCCGCTACTGAGACGCAGATTTCCCTTTTCGCCGGCTTCTCGGTGGCGACAAAGAACAGCGCATAAAGGATGTGGACTTAGAACTGAATGAAAGTTTTAGGCTCGCAATCTAGTCCACAGGAAGAACCCGAGCGCAAGCATCAACGCGCTCGAGCCTAAGTCAAACCGAAATGTCCGATCTGCGCTTGCCGAGGTATTGCCTTGATTCAAAGATCGATCATTCCGATCAGACACGGGCAAGGCGCTCTGACCGCCGACCGGATTCTCGCCAGGGTCGCAGAGGCAGTCGGGAGCGCTGCATTCGCACCAATTGCCAGCGATTGTATGTCCAGCCAGTGCAACGGTGGCATATGGACTCGGGCTGGTTGCTTTGTCACTCTGAGAAGCTGAATACAAAAGCGGTAGAGCTAAGATGCAGACAGCCGCAATGACAAGTCGTTTTCTCACGGGTTGTTCCTCCAAAGCGGGATTCGCTGACTCGGAAATTGTGGTCAGCCATGGTGGATTGATTCAGCACATTGTTGTGAGCCATCTGGCTCAGACCGTCTATTCACAAGAGGCATTTCTCAAACTCACCAATGCATTGATTCAGTTTGCAGAGCAAGCCTATACGCTGCGTGATTTGGATGCGCTTGAAGAGGTAAGCAGGGTATTGATGAACCTGCCTATAGATGCAGCGCGGCAAATAGGTCTGTACTATCACGCTCTCGCCATCAACCGTAAAGGCCGGATAGATGAGGCCAAAACTTTCCTCGAAACAGTCGCCGACAATGCGCCGATGACTTACAGAGCGCGAGCGATTCAGACTTTGGGTGCAAATCATCATGCCAAAGGCGAGCTCGATGAGGCGCTCAGATTTCAGCTTGAAGCGCTGCGAGTGGTATCTGATTGGAATGCACACGGTTTGCAGACCACGCTGCTGGCGCGTCTCGAAATAGCCACTTTCAAGAGCCTCAATGAAGATCACAAAGGCGCATTAGCTATCCTCGAAAGCCTCTCGCCGCTTGTGCAGATTGTAGGTCGGCAGAACCCGCTTTACTTCTATTTCTACCACAACGAGCTAGCGGTTGAGTTCGGAGAATTAGACCGCATCACTGAAGCGGAAGCAGCATGCGCAATCGCTCTTGCGTCGCCATTCGCTCCTGCCTATCCAGAATGGACCGAGACCCGCGATGAGATTGCAGCCAAGCGCGCCTCTGCCACGCCATCAATCGTTGCAATCAATCGTGCGCCCGAAGCCGAACCCTCACCACAAGTTGAACAGCAACGAAAGCCACACCGATCTAGGCCGCGCTTATCCAAGTGGCTTGCTAGCGAAAAAACTTCTGTTCAAAGAGCTTCAATCACGATCGTTGTGAGCGCCGTAGTCGCTCACGATGGACTAACCCAAAGCATCCTTGATCGGGTGCGCATAAGCATCAGGCCGCGCGCCCCACCTGCCCGTCGCTGAGAACAACCGACAAATAATTTTCATCATTCAGGATTGCGGGGCGGGCCGACACTCGCTATGACGACCCACCCTGCCCATTCGCACGGCGGCGTGTCTCAGTATATGTGTGTCTTACACACGCCGCCGCCCCAGGGACGGGTATGAGTATACCAAGAAAAGGAAGCAAAAGCGCAAATACTAAACGTGCAAAATCAAAATACTTTGAGGACTCTCATACCTGCAAAAGGAGGCTATATGCCCCAGCCACGAATCGTAGGTGAGCAGGTATGGTGTCCTGTCTGTAACAATTACGCGCAATTCATCAAGAGCGCGTATGCGGCTCGACTTGCCGGCGTACATAGAAGAACGATCTACCGTTACATTGAAGAAGGTCTAGTGTACAGCGTTAAAGTTGCCGGCAAGTCTTACCGTATATGCAGCGGTTGTTTGCTAAAGGCAAGTTCGCGATGAAAAGCGATCCCTAAAATTATATGGTGGCAGACTATGACATCTTGCATTGACCCGGCATGGCAAGTGTTATATCTTCCGCTACCGAATGAGACATTCTTCACTGGAGAGGTAGTTTTTATGAAGCAGGCCGTCAACTGCGCGAAGGCAGCAACTTCAAGTGGGCAGCCCCGATCATCGAGCTGGGTGGCCGCGGG